>JAABUB010000029.1 GCA_011389575.1 Desulfotignum sp.
AAACTGGTAACCATTTCCGGCGGCCGTATCATCACCTTTCAAATGAACCCCAACCGGGTGGAGGCCTTCAACGATGTAAGGGTGCGCCAGGCCATTGTCCATGCCGTCAACAACGAAGGTATTGTAAAACAGATCATGAAAGGCACCGCCACAGTGGCTGCACAGCAGGGCCCCAAAGGCTATGCCGGTTACAAGGAAAGCCTCAAACCCCGCTACGATGTTAAAAAAGCCCAGTCTCTGATGAAAGAAGCCGGTTACGGGCCGGACAAGATGCTTGAAATCACCATGATGGCCCCCAACAACCGGTACGTGAACGACGCAAAGATCGCAGAAGCCACAGCCCAGATGCTGGGCAAGATCTATATCAAGGTCAACCTGAAAACCATGCCAAAAGCCCAGTATTGGCCCGAGTTTGATGACAGGGCCGGGGACATGATGATGATCGGCTGGCACTCTGATACCGAAGATTCCGGGAACTTCTCTGAATTTCTCATGATGTGCCCCAATGCGGAAACCGGTTACGGCCAGTACAACAGCGGGTACTGCAATCCCAAAGTGGATGAGCTGACCCTTGCAGCCCAGTCCGAAACCGATCTGATAAAACGCGCCAAAATGCTTCAGGAAATCGAGCAGATCCTGTATGATGATGCCGCCTTTGTACCGTTTCACTGGCAGAACCATTCCTATGGCGTCAAAAACAACGTCCGTGCGAAACCGGTCATCAATGCCCAGAACTTTCCGTATATCGGAGACCTGGTAATCGAATAGAAAATTCGGTTGTCGATTTTTGCAGTTTAACCTGTCACTGCCATCCGGGAAGGGTTTCCGGGCGGCAGTGACAAAATCTGGAAACAATTGCATCACATGATTGCATTTATCATACGCAGATTCCTCCAGGCAGTGGTTGTCATGCTGGTTATCAGCCTGGTGGTATTTGCCATAAAAAAAGAGTTTGGTGATCCGGTCCGAGACCTGGTGGGAGAGCGGGTCACCCCGGAAGAGCGGCAACAGATCGCCGATAAAATGGGACTCAATGATCCGTTTCTGGTCCAGTACGGACGGTTTGTCAAAAATGCCGTCACCAAAGGGGATCTGGGCCGCTCCTTTTTATACAACAAGCCCAACCTTGAGGTGATCATCACCCATGCGCCGGCCACCATCGAGCTGGTGCTGGGGACTGCGTTTATCATCATCGTCCTGTCTTTACCCCTGGGGGTGTATTGTGCATTGAAGCCACGGAGCTGGTTGTCCCGGTTCACCATGAGCTTTTCCACTCTGGGTGTATCCATGCCGGTGTTTTTGACCGCTATCCTGCTGATTTATCTGTTTGCGGTGCACTGGCAGATCCTGCCCTCCTACGGCCGGGGGGAAACCGTTGACCTGTTCGGCAACGGCATCTGGATGACCGGACTTTTAACCATTGACGGACTCAAGCACCTGATTCTTCCCTGTATTTCGTTGTCCACGCTCATGCTGCCGCTGTTTATCCGCCTGATTCGCTCTGAGATGATGGAGGTACTGGAAACAGAATATATCAAATATGCCTGGGCCAAAGGGCTTTCCCCCAGGCGGGTCTGGCTGGTCCATGCATTCAAGAACACCCTGCTGCCGGTGATTACGGTGTTCGGGGTGCAGATCGGGATCATGTTTGCCTTTACTCTGCTCACGGAACTTGTATTCCAGTGGCCGGGTATGGGATTCATGTTTTTAGAGGCGGTGAACCGGGCGGATCTCTCATTGCTCATTGCCTATCTGGTGGTGGTGGCAGCGTCGTTTGTGGTGGTCAATACTGTGGTGGATATTCTCTATGGCTTTATCAATCCCACGGTCAGGATAGCAGGAACCAAATGAAAACAAAATTACAGCAGTTTAAAGAATCGTATTTTTTATACAGTTTCAGGCGGGACATGGTGGCCATGGCAAGCTTTGTTGTCCTGGTGATTTTTTTGGGTATAGCGTTTGCCGCTCCCTGGATTTCTCCCATGAACCCATATGATTCCGCCAATATCGACATCATGAATTCAGAGATTCCCCCCATGTGGATGGACGGGGGATCAAAGGAATTTCCCCTGGGTACGGACAACCAGGGCCGTGACATGCTGTCCACCATGTTCTACGGGTTGCGCACCTCCATTATCATAGGACTCGGGGCCGTGGCCATCCAGGCGGCCATCGGCATTGTCTTAGGCCTCATGGCAGGGTATCTGGGAGGTAAAACCGATGCCATTCTCATGCGTCTGGCAGATATCCAGTTTTCTTTTCCCTACCTCATGGTGGCCATCTTCATGAGCGCCATTTTCCAGGTGGTGTTTGGTGCCGGAAGTTTTGAACAGCTTGCCATACCGCTGTTGACCATTATCATCGGACTGTCCAACTGGCCCATGTTCGCCAGGACCATCCGGGCATCTGTCATGGGGGAAAAAAACAAGGAATATGTGGAGGCGGCACGGGTGATCGGCCTGCCCCAGCGGATCATCATGTTCCGCCATATCCTGCCCAATGCCCTGACCTCGGTGATGGTCATTTCCACCATCCAGGTGGCCAATGCGGTCATGAGTGAGGCGGCCCTGTCTTTTCTGGGACTTGGCATGCCCGTGACAAAACCGTCTCTGGGATCTCTTATCCGGGCCGGACAGGAGTACTTTTTTTCCGGATCATGGTGGATTACGGTGCTGCCGGGGCTGTGGCTGGTGCTCTTTGTTCTGGTCATCAACCTGCTGGGTGACTGGCTCCGGGATGTGCTTAACCCGAAACTATACAAAGGATAACTCAAATTTAAGATGTCTTCTCTCTTAGAAGTCCGGGACCTTGAAGTGAAATTTGGCCTCAGGTCCGGTGATATCACGGCAATCGACGGTGTCAGCTTTGAACTGGATCCCGGAGAACGCATGGGCCTGGTGGGGGAAAGCGGGGCCGGAAAATCGGTTACCGGATTTGCCATCATCAACCTTATTTCCAAGCCCGGCTATATTTCCAGGGGCAGTATCCATTTTGAGGGAAAAGAAATATCTGCCTATCCCCCGGACAAAATGCGGACAATCAGGGGAAACCGGATTTCCATGATTTTTCAGGACCCCATGATGACCCTGAACCCGGTGTACACCATCGGGTTTCAGATGATCGAAACCCTGAAAGCCCACAGGGATATATCCAAATCCCAAGCCCGGGCCATTGCCCTGGAAAAATTGAAATTGGTCCAGATGCCCTCTCCTGAAAAGCGGCTGGCACAGTATCCCCACGAATTGTCCGGGGGCATGCGCCAGCGGATCATTATTGCCATATCCCTTTTGGCCGATCCTGCCATTATCATAGCAGATGAGCCCACAACCGCACTGGATGTCACCATCCAGGCCGAGATCATGGACCTGCTCCAGGAGTTGTGTGAGAATGAAAAAATGGGGCTGATGCTCATCACCCATGATTTAGGAGTGGTGTCCCAGGTGACTGAAAAGATTGCAGTCATGTATGCGGGCAAGATCATTGAATACGGCCCCACGGAAACCGTGGTGCACCATCCGGTGCATCCCTATACCATCGGGCTCATCGGATCCATTCCCGGCTCCATTGAACCGGGCAAAGACCTCAGACAGATTCCGGGCATGATGCCCACTCTTACCAATATCCCGCCCGGGTGTGCATTCAATCCCAGGTGCGAACTTGCAGCAGATATCTGTACCCGGCAGACCCCGGTGCTGGAAGAAAAACAAAACGGCATTATGGCAGCCTGTCATATGAAATAAGATAAGGAATATCCATGACGACGAATCATACCCCTTTACTGCGCGTCCAGGACGTGGTCAAGCATTTTGATATTTCCGGCGGATTTCTGGACCAACTGCGTTTCAAAGGCGGCATTCATCTGGAAAAAACCACTGTCAAGGCCGTGAACAATGTCTCTTTGTTTGTCAATAAAGGAGAAACCCTGAGCGTGGTGGGGGAAAGCGGGTGCGGAAAATCCACCCTGGCTCGGCTCATTCTGGGGCTTTACCGGCCCAATTCAGGCAAGATTTTTTATGACGGCCAGCGCATCGATACCCTCACCCATGAGCAGTGGCTTCCCTATCGCAGAAAAATGCAGATGATTTTCCAGGATCCCTATGCGTCATTGAATCCCAGGAAAACCGTCCGCCAGACCCTGGAAGAACCCTTGCGGTTTCATAATCCCAAAATGACAGCCCAGGAAGCCAGGGACAAGGTGGACTTTGTCATGGAACAGGTGGGGGTGGACCCGGCCTGGATCGCCCGGCACCCCCATGAATTTTCAGGGGGCCAGCGCCAGCGCATCTCCATTGCCAGGGGACTGATACTGGATCCTGATTTTATCGTGGCAGATGAGCCGGTGTCTGCCCTGGATGTCTCCATCCAGGCCCAGATTTTGAACCTGCTCATGGACCTGCGGGAAAAACATGACCTGACTTATCTGTTTATCACCCATGACCTTTCTGTGGTGCACCACATCAGCTCCCGGGTGGCAGTGCTGTATCTGGGTACCCTGTGTGAACTGGCCTCGGCCAATGATCTGTTCAACGAACCCCGGCACCCCTATACCCGGGCCCTTTTGTCTGCCATCCCAAAGGTGGGGGAAAAAAAGGCCAAGCACATCAAACTCAAGGGCGAGGTGCCCACACCGGTGAAACTGCCGTCAGGATGTGTGTTTCACAACCGGTGTGTCTATGCCAGAGAACGGTGCAAAAAAGAATTTCCCCGGCTGATTGAATTGTCCAACAGTACATTTGTGTCCTGTCACGGTGTTGAAGAAGGGTGGCCCATGGATTGATCGGCACCAGGATCAATTTAAAATCCTATCTGGTGGATTTATGAAAAATACGTATTTTCACTCAGTAATAACAGGTGAATTTTTGGGGTGTTTACCTATTGCATTCCGGACCTTGTTATATTATACTTTCACCGATACAAGAAAAATATGGATAAGGTATGACCAAAAACTTTTTTTGGAATTATAAAAATGCCTGAAGCTGCAAAAAAGCCTGCAAAAGTGCTTGTCATAGATGATGAAACAGCAATTTTGAAAATGCTGGCTTTGGCATTGTCCAGAAAAGGATTTGGTGTTGATACGGCTGACAGCGGTGAGAAGGGCGTAAAAATGCTGCAGTCCAATGATTACGGTCTGGTGATAACCGATATGGTGATGGGCAAAATGTCCGGCGAAGAGGTGCTGCAGGAAATCAGGCAGATCAAAGGGGACACCGTGCCGGTCATTGCCATGTCAGGCACCCCCTGGCTGATGGATGAACACCTGTTTGATGCGGTTCTTCCAAAGCCCTATTCTTTAAAAGTGCTTTATGGCATGGTAAAAGAATTTCTCTCCCCTATTTCTGAAAAAAACGCCCTTTCCTGATATATCATCTGATTCAGTACTGTTGACATGCGGTGGACAAAAACGTGTATGGCACGCACAATGGCACAAAAACGTTTTTGGGGATGTATACAATAATACCATTGCCTGTGACGAAACCATAGGTGGGGTAACCCCGAACCCCGTGCCGGTTACCGCATGACCAGCCAGATGCCCAAAAGCATGACAAGCATGCCGGATATCCGGGACAGGCTGATCTGTCTGATTTCCGATCCGAACAGGCCGAACTGGTCAATCACAGCCGCTGTCATGAACTGAGCCGCCACCATTATGGTGAAAGCCGGCACCAGGCCCAGGCGGGGAACGCTGTAGCCAATGGCAGCGATGAGCACCAGGCCTATGGGACCAGCTATAAGGGTGTACCCGGGAACCTGGGTTAAGCCTGATAAATTCCCGCCCCGTAAAAGGATCATGATAATGCCGATGAGAAATCCGCCGCCGCCATAAGTGACAAAGACGCTTTCAAGGGTCCCCACATTTTTGTCAATGCTTCCCATCAGCTGTCCCTGCAGGGCCACGGCAATACCGCCGATGGCTGCTATGATAACCAGATATATGAAATTCACCTTTCTGCTCCTTTTAAATGAAAGCCGTCAGTACTCAGTTATCAGCTTCCAGTAAACAATTACAAATTTTTCCCTGCTGGTTACTACCGACTAACAGCTAATGGCTTTCATGATTTGTTGTGTCCGCAAGGGCATGGTTGTTTTTGAAAAAATCGGCCTGCCTTCTGCCATTGTGGTGCCTGTGCCTGCTTCATGGATTTTTAATCCCCCAACTACTACTAAAAAAGATGCCCAAAATCAAGCGGTTCAGGTTTCTCTTTTCATCTGGTGTATCTTAGGCTATTTTACATGGCATCATATTCGGCCAAGAAAAGGAGGCGGCAATGCGAGTGTTATTCATTCTGGTGGCAGCAGTTCTGATTTTTCTGGCGGGATTGTATTTTTTTTCCCGCAGATTGTTGTATTTTCCTGTGCCTGTTACACCGGAGAGGCTGGCATACATCAAAACCAGGATCCCGGGGGTGGAGGAAATCCAGATCCCGGTGGAAAATAAAGTGGTGCTACATGGCTGGTTTTTAAAAAAAGATCTGGTCCGCCTGCCCACCATATTTTATTTCGGGGGCAATGCAGAAGAGGTGTCATTGAATCTGGAGGAGTATGCTGAAAAATTGTCTGCCAATGTGGTTTTGATGAATTACAGGGGATACGGATTGAGCACAGGATCACCTGCTGAAAACCATCTCAAGTCAGATGCCCTGGCCATCTATGACCATATGGCTGACAAGCTTGGACTTGATCCGGCAAAATGTGTGGCCTGGGGCCGGAGCATAGGCTCTTCCATGGCCGCCTACCTGGCCCTGAAACGGGTTCTGGGCAGGCTGATTCTTACGTGTCCCTTTGACAGCATCCAGAATGTGGCCGCCGCCTATTACCCCGCCTGGCTGGTGAATCTGGTACTGCAGGACCGGCACCGCATTATTGATTTTTCCGCTGATATCCGGTCTTCCACTCTGGTGCTGGCATCTATGGAAGACGGGATCATTCCCATCCACAATACCCGGAACCTGTTTGACAGCCTGACCTGTCCTAAAGAAATGGTCTATATCCCCGGGGCAGGCCACAATACCATATCCATGTTTGATGCCTATTATGAGAATATAAACCGGTTTCTAAACAAAGATGTTGGGCCTGTAAAGTTATTGGAACAGCCGGTATCAGCAAAAAGTTTTTGACATCCAGGCGGATTATTATATAATTCAGATATCAGTGTTGAATCTCATTCTGGTCTGTTTTATTGCCTGTTATTCATCTTGTGCTCCCACGACCTGCTTTTTTTAATTCTTTTTCAAGGAGGGTATCATGAGCGAAAGTGTCTACAAAATTATCGAGCTTGTTGGATCCAGCACCACATCCTGGGAAGATGCAGCCAACCAAGCCATTGCAAAAGCGTCCGGTTCCCTGCGTGATCTGAGAATCGCGGAGGTCAAGAAGCTGGATGTGAAAATTGAAGAGGGCAAGCCTGCCCGGTTTCGTACCAATCTCAGGTTGTCCTTTAAATACCAGGATTAACCAGGTCCAAAAATCAAAGGTAAGGTCCGGAGCCGGCCCCTGCCCCTAAAATCTGGTTGTGGTCGGTTTCCGGATACCCCGGTCATCCGCAGTCCTTCTGCTTTTGATCAGGGGTGAGTGGTATGTGCAGTGTCTCTAAAGGCTGTCACGGTATGCCCCGCCGCTAGCCCCGCCGCCTGTTTGCTCACTATCATGCGCCATGCGGATAACCAGCCGGCATGCAGGGGGTGTCTGTAAAAAGCAGCGAAAAAAAATGATTGCAAGTCTCTTTAAAGAAGCGCTATACCATCTTGATGATACATTTTTTAACCATGGGTCTGGTGCTGGGGCTGTCAGCCGGACTTGCGCCGGGGCCGCTGCTGACCCTGGTAGTGTCTGAGACCTTAAGGCAGAATGCGGGGGCCGGCATCCGGGTGGCCCTGGCTCCTTTGATCAGTGACCTGCCTATTATCCTGGTGTCGGTGGGTATTTTGTCCACCATGTCGGATTTTAAAGCGGTGCTGGGTGCAATCTCCCTTGTGGGTGGAGGGGTGGTGTTCCGCATGGGGTTCAAGGGGCTGCAGACCAAAGCATTGGTTATCAATGCGGATGTTTCAACGAACAACGCTCTGGCAAAGGGCGTTCTGGTGAATGTATTGAGCCCCCACCCGTATCTGTTCTGGATATCGGTGGGAGCTCCGGTGGTCCATCGGGCCATGGCTGTAAATGTAGCGGCAGCTACGGGATTTGTTGCCGGCTTTTACCTGCTGCTGGTGGGTTCCAAAGTAGGTCTGGCCCTTTTGGTGGGACGATCCAGGGCAGTTATCAAAGGCCGGGCCTATGTGTATACCATGCGCGGTCTGGGCCTGGCTCTGTGTGTTCTGGCCCTGATCCTGGTAAAAGACGGACTGACGCTTTTGAATATCCTATAGAAAAGAACATCATTTGTAAAAATCTTGTGGCTTACAGGTCAAAATCCCGGGAGGTGACTGTGTGCTCCATGCGCTGGATCCGCTGGTCAATATTTTCAAATTTGCGTTTGATGCGCTGCAGAGCGGATTCTCTGGAGGTGGTATAGGACTGGTAAAACTCCTGGTCTTTTTCGTCCTGAAAGGGGACCACAGGTTCGGGTTTTAAAATTAGTCCGGCTGCAATATACAGCACCCCCACCGGCCAGAATCCGGTGAATAAAAAAATCAGAAAGGTGATCATCCGCACCCAGAAAACGCTCAAATTGAAATGTTCGGCCACCCCCCGGCACACCCCCATGAGTATGCCCCTTCTGGACCGGTATATGCGGTGGTCCCCGGCAATATCATTGAGCTGGTCTTTGAATCTGGTATAATGGTTTCTGCACCGGGCATACCCGGATTTTTGTCTGCGCTTGTAATGGTATCTCATGTTTTAACGGTCCTTTTTTTTGCGTTCTATCAAGATGGTTTCCAATGCTTCCACCCGCTCTTCCATTTTTGACAATCCATGGTAAATATCCTGGATCATCCGGGTTTCTTCATCCTGGGTCTTGCGGTCCTTTTTGCTGATGCCGCCGGTTTTGGCGGCCCGGATGATACCGATGACAATGAGTCCGACAGTAGCCAGAAACAAAATGAATCCGCCCATGGCGATTCCGATGATTGTCGCACCATGCATTATAAACGTCCTCCCCCTGATGTGGATAATTTACAGTGTATTAGTATCATTTTTCTGCGCTGTTTGGGAGGATTTTAAATCATGCAGCTGGCGTTCAATATCATCATCTGCACTGAGTTCTTCAAATGTTTCTTCCAGACTGGTTTTTTTGCCATAATTTACAAGATCTGCTTCCGCCTCCATCCGTTCGATGTGGGATTCCATTTCCTCAAACTTCTGCATGGCTTCTGCGGAATCCACGCGCCGAATTTCCTGGTGGGCCTTTTTTTTTCGCTGGGCCCGGATGTGCCGCTGGACCAGCATGCGCTGTTTTTCCCTGGCGGATTTGAGCTTGTTTTCCAGCTCCTGGATATCATCTTTGTATTGTTCCACAATGGCACCCAGCTCATCCAGCTCCTGTTCCACTGCCTCGCACCTTTGGGCAAACCGTCTTTTTTCCAGCAAAGCCTGGCGGGCCAGATCATCTCTGCCCCTGGACACGGCCAGGCCGGCTTTGTGGTCCCAGAAGGCTTCTTTGTCTCGGGTGTCCTCCAGGAGGCGGGTCACTTTTTTCTGGCTGGCTATGGTGCCGGCGCAGGAGGATTTGAGCTCCACCAGGGTGTCCTCCATCTCCCGGATCATCAGTTTGATAAGTTTTTCCGGGTCTTCGGCCCGGTCCAGCATGGCGTTGATATTGGCAGATACAATGTCTCTGAATCGTGTAAAAATACCCATGGTTCTTCTCCTTGTTGGTGGGGACCAGGTCCCTGTGTTTTCAATTGTCAGATGTCAGATATCGGATATATTTAGCAGGAAGCGTGCCATTGCTGGATCAAAATAAGATCATGAGTAGTTTTGACAGGTTACAGAGATTACAGGTATGGATCAGGATTGACACAAAAACAGCCATGTGGTAAATATTACCATTAAGTGGTAGAATTAACTTTTTTGATGTATGATTTACCGTATTTTTTGAGGGGTGCACAACAGGCATGGTTTATTCAGATTCTGATACATCCATGGATCACCATGTGTCCATGGATGGAGCGGTGGGTCAGTCTGAGGCATTTATTACGTTTCAGGAGCAAATTTCCCGGGTGGCTCCCATTGACCGTCCTGTGATGATTTTGGGGGAGAGGGGAACCGGCAAGGAACTGGCAGCCGCCCGGATCCATTTTTTATCCAGACGATGGCAAAAACCGCTGGTTACCCTTAATTGTTCCGCCTTAACCCCCACCCTTATCGGTTCTGAACTGTTCGGGTATGAAAAAGGGGCCTTTACCGGGGCCGGCACCCGCCACACCGGCAGGTTTGAACAAGCGTCAGACGGCACCTTGTTTCTGGATGAAATCGGTACCATTCCCATGGAGGTCCAGGAAAAAATTTTACGGGTAGTGGAGTACGGCGTATTTGAAAGGGTGGGATCTTCCCGGCCGATCCGGGTGGATGTGCGCATTGTTGCAGCCACCAACGCAGACCTGGCAGCCATGGTTCAGGCAGGAACCTTTAAGCGCGATCTTCTGGACCGCCTCTCCTTTGAGGTGATTTATGTGCCGCCTTTGCGGTATCGAAAAGAGGATATCCTGTTGCTGGCCAACCACTTTGCCTCCCGCATGGCCTTTGAACTGGGGTGGAAAAAAATGCCGGAACTGACCGATCGTGCCCGAAAAAAACTGTCAGCCTATCTTTGGCCCGGCAATATCCGGGAGTTGAAAAACGTCATTGAACGGGCCGTATACAAAAGCAGTACCTTCCGCATACACGATATCGTTTTTGATCCGTTTGAAAATCCATATGCCGGCAATCCCGAAACCCTGGAAGAAAAACATCCCCTTCGGCCAGTGCCGCAGGATCGGGAATCTTCGGCGCCTGTATCAGGCCGGGTGGCACCTGCAATAACAGTGGAAAATATATCTTCAGAAAAGACCGGTCAGAAACAATGGACAAAGGATCTGCTGACAATGCCCTTAAAGGAGGCGGTCCATGCTCTGGAAAGACATCGGGTAAAACAGGCCCTGGCGCAAAAAAAATTTCATCACAAAAAAGCGGCAGCCCTGCTGGGGCTGTCCTATGACCAGTTCCGGGGAATCAAAAAACGTCTGGGAATCTGATCATAAAACCACACCATCATGTTTGGCCACCACCAGGGGGTAAATGAGTTTATGCCCCGGGTGCATGGCGTTGAAATCTGTTTTCGGGTTGTATTTTTTCAAAAGCCAGAACGGAATTTCCAGTTGTTTGAGGCACAAAGACCAGATGGTATCCCCGGATTTGATTTCATAGGTTTCCACTTCTGAGACCACAAAAGAGGCAAAAAAATCTTCTTCAATTTCCCGGTGAAACTCAAACCGCTGCTCTTCAAACCTCTCCGGATCTGCGGCAGTCAGCGGAATTTTTATGGTCTGGTTGATGGTGATGGGTGTGCCAAAGGTCAGGCGGTTCAGGGACCGGATCCGGCTGGTGGGGATTTTGAGCCAGTCAGCATAATGACCCAAAGTTTCCTCTGCCTCCACATGGATAATACCCAACCGGGTATCGCCGGCACCTGTCACAATTTTTTGTATTTTCAGGTTGCTGGTGTCAACCAGAGGATTGATTCTGTCGGGCGAAGGTGCGGGCAGGGCTGCCACATCCCCGGCATGGTTTTTTTGTATTTCAGGTGTTTTAACTGCTACATTCACCGGTTGCTCAGGGGCTTTTGCCGGTTCGGGTAAAGAAACAGGGGATTTCACCCGGGCAGGTTTGGCAATTTTTCTGACAATGGTTTTGGGTCTGGTCTGCCGGCTGTCAGAGACCAGAAGATTTTTCGTATCAGTCTGGTCTGCCAGGATAGTGCCGGACATGGCATTGGATTGGTCTTTCACCGGTATGCGCAGATTCTGTCCGATGAAGATCACGGCCTGCCGGTTAAGGTTGTTTGCCAGGATCAGGTCATTGAGAGAAACCTTGTGTATCCGGGCGATGGCACCGGCAGTATCTCCTTTGGCCACCACATGGAACCGGCTGGGCTTTTGCTTTTCCTGGTAAAGACTTACGGCCGTCTGTCTGGCATCATGGATCGGAATATGAGCGGGCAGGCGGATCTCAAAATCTTTGGGGATATATTTCTGGTCTTTGAATACCGGGCTGCGCAGGGACGGATTCAGGGTGCGGAATTCCTGGATATCCAGGTTCAGTGCCCGGGTGAATGACCGGGCGTTCAGAAATCCTTTGGTTTTGAATCGGGTATATTTCACGGGTTTGGCAAAAGGCAGCTTTCCAAAATATTGCTGATAGTTCTTGGCTACATGCCGAGCGGCCAGAAATTCCGGGTAAAAGTTTCTGGAGGCAAACTTGAAGGAGCGGCTCTGGTACCGTAAAAATATGTTTTCATATGTGCCCCTGGCTTTTTGGGCCCGTTTCATGCCGGCCAGTCCGTGGTTGTAGGCGGTGATGGCCAGTGCCCAGTCCTTGAGCTGGGCATGGTTTCTTTTGAGCAGACGGGCGGCAGCATCTGCGGAAATATAGGGATCCCTGCGCTGGTCCACCACATAGCCGATTTCCATGAATTGTTTTCCGGTTCCCCGGGTAAACTGCCAGATGCCTGCTGCACCGAATTTGGAATAGGCATTGAAATCAAAGGAAGATTCCACACAGGGCAGGTACACAAGATCCACAGGCAGGCCATGGGACAAAAAGATGCGTTTATATTCATCAATCACCGCCCCGGACCGGATCAAACCCGCCATGAACTGGTCTTTGATGCCGGTCTGGCACCGGAGGCGGAAAGCAGCCTGTTTGAAATCTGCCGGGGCTGCATCAGGACCCAGCAGGCCGGCCACATGTTTTTCCAGAGGACGGACAGGAGATTTGCCTTTGGCCAGGGCCAGTAAAATGGTTTTGTATTTTTTAAAGGCAGCCTTTTTGACGCGTTTGTTTTTCCGGGCAGCCGTAGCCGTGCGGTTAGGGTCCAGGTCAATGACCCCGTATATCCGGTCCAGGTGGCGGGAGTCGTGAATTACCCCATGGGACCGACCGTATTGGGTAAAAATCTTTATCCAGAAGGCCACATTGGGGGTAATGGCATCACAGGCAGGAAAATCTTCGGGTGCAACCCGGGCAGGTTGAGATGTGGTCCCCAGGGCAGGCAGTGCAGCAGTGAGCCACAATATGACGAAAAGGACAATTATTCCGGGGGCGTGTTTTGTTACCTGGTCAGGCATGCATCCTCCTGTAATTTTACCGCCTGCCATCTGTCGCTCAGACATCCTGTGTCTGCAAGAAACATTTGGCAGGCATTTTCATCTTCCACTTTTATATCGGATAGCATACAACAAAACTTTTGGTCTACCCCCGGCTGATGATGTTTCTGTGGGCCATGAGGCGAATGGCGTTGATGCGGATGAATCCTTCGGCATCTTCCTGGTTGTATCCGCCGGCAATGTCCATGGAGGACAGATCCTGGTCGTACAGAGAGGATGCACTGGTTCTGGCAACCGGATAGGCAACCCCCTTGTACAGTTTGAGGGTGACCTCGCCGTCGATGACCTCCTGGCTCTTGTCCATGGCTGCCATGAGAAATTCCATTTCCGGACTGAACCAGAACCCGTTGTATATCAGTTCGGCAAACTTGGCTCCCAGCATATCCCGCAGCCGCATCACCTCCCGGTCCATGGCGATCCCTTCGATGTCCTTGTGTGCCTCGTGGAGGATGGTGCCCCCCGGGGTTTCATATACCCCCCGGGATTTGATGCCCACAAACCGGTTTTCCACCATGTCCAGGCGGCCGATGCCGTTTTCTCTTCCCAGTTGGTTCAGATATTCAAACAATTCAAGGGCATCGGTTTTCCGGGTGTTGTCTTCCAGGTTGACCACCTCTACCGGTATGCCGTCCTTGAACCGGATTTTGATGCGGGTGGGGAGATCCGGCGCTTTTTCAGGAGACACAGTGTGGGAGTAGATGCTTTCTTCGCATTCATGGGCCGGGTCTTCCAGGATGCCGGCTTCATGGGAAATATGCAGCAGGTTGTCATCTTCGCTGTAGGGTTTGGATGCGGTCTGCTTGGTGGGGATCCCGTGCTTGTCTGCATAGGCCAGAAGATCACTTCTGCCTTTGAATGCCGACAGGAATTCCCTGTTTTTCCAGGGGGCAATGATTTTGATCTTCGGGTTGAGGGCATAATAGGACAGCTCAAACCGCACCTGGTCATTTCCCTTGCCGGTGGCTCCGTGGGAAACATAGGCTGCATCCACGTTCCGGGCGATTTCAATCTGTTTTTTTGCAATCAGCGGCCGGGCAATGGCGGTTCCCAGAAGGTACCGGCCTTCATACAGGGTATTGGCCTTGAACACGGGAAAAATATAATCGGTTACAAATTCCTTGCGCATATCTTCAATAAATACATCAGAAGCACCTATTTTCAACGCTTTTTTTCTGGCTTCTGCAAAATCTTCTTTCTGGCCGATATCCGCCATATATGCAAACACTTCATATCCCTGTTCCAGAAGCCATTTGAGAATCACCGATGTATCCAGTCCGCCTGAGTAGGCCAGGACCACTTTTTGTTTTGCCATGCAAACTCCTTGGTATTATAGATTTATGGGCCTATTTAGACGGAAAATCATGCAATAGTCAAGTGCTTATGTCCGGGCCTGGATGCAAAGGCTGTACCCGTCAGGTAAAAATGGTGAGCAGAGCCCCGGATACCGCCATGCAGATGGCCACAGCCTTGTTGGCCGTGATTTTTTCCTTGAGAAATACCGCAGCCAGAATAAAAATAAAAATGGTGGACATCTGGTTGAGGATGGCTGCCTGGGAGGCAGTAGTATATTTCATTCCGGCCACCCAGAGGAGCAACGCAATATAATTGCCGCAGATGGATGCGGGCAGGGCAATGAGCCAGGACCTGGACCATTTGAGTTCTGCAAGATAGCGCTTTTTTTGCGGATGGCAGGCCACCATGATCATGAGGGTGACCACACCGGCGCTCACCCTTACCAGGGTGGCCCAGAATACATCGGTATATTCCAGAATCTCTTTGATGATGACAATACCCAGAGAGAGAAAAATCATGGCCAGCACACCGGCAATGATGCCGGGCAGGTTGTCCGTGGGCGGCACAACCTCTTCCAGGGCCAGATCTTTTTTTTGCAAAGATCCCACCAGAACGGCTGACAGCACCATGAGACCGCCGATGATACCCCCGATGCCCAGACTTTCATCCAGCAGAAGAAAAGAAAAAAACAGCACACAGGGCAGGTACAGACACTCCACAATAGCCACAAGGCCGGCTCCCAGGCGATTCAGGGCCATGAAAAAGAACAGGTCTGCCAGGGTAATGCCCAAGAATCCGGACAACGACAGAATCAGCCAGCTGTTCAGGGGCTGGTCCGGAAAAAAAGGAATCTGCAGCGCCAGCATGGTGATGGTTACCAGCACCATGGCCACCAGGCTTTTGTAGATGTTCAAAGAAATCGGGGAGAATACCTCCCCGCTTTTTTTAAACAAAATAACGGCAGCAGCCCAGAAAAAGGCGGAACCCAGAGCAAACACCGATCCCATCATGGGTTACTTTTCCCGGTTCGGCAAATGCAAACTACCCTTCAGATGGGGCAGGCCTTTGTCTGCATCCCGAAGCTCAAACACCACCTGCCCGGGGGTAACAGCAATATTTTCATATCCCAGGGTCAGGGTTGCAGGCATGAAAATGGGCAGCTTGAAGGCGGCATCCACTGCAAAAGGATGGGAGAAGGTCATGGTTTTTTCCAGAGCAGCCAGTGTCCGGGCCAGGCTCCACATGCCATGGGCAATGGCCTGTTTGAAACCGATGAGCCGGGCAGTGGCATGAAACAGATGGTGGGGATTGTAATCCCCGGATACCCCGGCGTATTTGCGGCCTGCGTTTTCCGGCACCTGTATGGTCATTTGTGCTGGCAGTGGCCGGTCCTGGATCTTTTTGCCCAGACCTTTACCAGGAGCGGGATCACGTGTCAGATAGGTGGATGTTCCCTCCCATACCAGGGTGTTTTTTCGGTGTATTTCCAGACAGAACCGGGTGAAGATGCCTTTTGTCGTCCTGGTCATATCCTGGAGGGTGCAGGACAAATCCAGGGGTTCTTCCATGAACACCGGCTGTATTGATGTAAAAGACTGTCCGGTCTGGATCAGTCCCATGGGGTTGACGGGAAAAAAATCCGAGGTAATGTACCTGCCCAGAATGCCGATAAAAAAGGTTTGAAGGCAGCTGGCCGGAATGATTTTTTCTTCTGGAGTGCAGGAAAATCCGCATACTTTCCGGTATCTGCGGATGCGGTCCGGGTCAGGCACAAATCCGGGGAAAAGCAATTGTCCTTTTTGAACCCGGGCCCCAAAAGCAAGCCCTGGTTTTCGTACAAGGGACAAAGCCAGCAGTCTGCAGAAAACAGCCGGCATGAAAGGCAGGCTGTTCAGGCGAACACAATGGATCTCTTTTGTCAGGGGAATCTGGGTGATATCGGTGTTCATGGGTGGGTGTTTCAGTCCATATCTTTAGAATAGGGTATGTACAAAATATGCCAAATCTTGTGTAAAGGATTTGAGACTATCCTTGTTTGGGTATGAAGTCAATACGGATGCGGTGATTTTGCTGAAATACAAACAGGTTGGAAACAGGGATCTGAAAAGTTTTTGTTTTTGAAAAAAACCGGATTGGGGTTGACCCGGCCGGAATTAGGGTATACTAGCAAGACCGGTACAGAGGGTTTATAATCATATAACAGGAGATCCGAATGCACATCACATCCAGCGGCGGACTGAGTGTCTCCGCAGGCGCCCATATCATAGAAAAAGCAAAACGTGTGAACCTTAACCCCAGCCTGCTGTACGAGGCGGTAATTGACCTTTCATCGGAAGGGTTTATCACTGCCAACTGTATCAACCTGGCAGCCGGCATTCTTCTCGACGACCTGGGCCTGCCCGTCTATTTTTTTGAAACCATCACCAAGGAATCTTTGAAAAGTATTCTGGCATCCATTGCCAAAGGCATTCACCTCAGCACAGACAACAAGGTGGCACTGCATTCCTGGGTGGCGGATATAGATTTTGACCTGAACCAGGACAGCAATGTCCAGCGGGTGCGCATTGCTACGGCTGAAACCCGTGACAGAATGGAACGGATCCTGGATAAATTGTTGTCCGGGCATCGCAGAGAATATTATTACAACCCGGAAAAACAATATTTCACCTATGTGTTCCGGCCGGAAACTGTGGCGGATTTTCCGGATGATGATTTTGCCGAGTCCCGTTTTCTGTTCAACAGGAACCAGGATTATACCGCCATTCCCCGGCTGACCCGGAACCGGTATGAAAAATTTCTGGCCCGGGTGGACCAGCATGTGACCCCGTTTGTGGAGGTGTTCAACCTGTCGGATATCGGTGAGATCCGGTTCATGTTCAATTCAGATTTTGAACGTCCCCAGCTCCCGGTCTTGAGAAAATTGTTTGCCGATCATGGCCTGACCATTACCCGGGCATACTGGGAACCCTATTTCACCGAGACCAGGGTGCCCACATCCATCTGTTCTCTGTATGTGGCAGGAGAACTGTCCAGGAACCAGGAAGCCCTTCTGCTCGATGATCTGCAGGCATTTTTGAGTTTTCACATCACCCGGATTACCAGGCTTTACGTGGAGGGCATCCTCAGTTTCAGGGAAATGCTGTTTGCCGGCAATGCCGTGGATTTCACCCACATGTTTATTTTCAAGGAACAGGGAACCAGAACAGACAGGGAGATCATGGAAAGCCTGGATTCCGTGGACCACAGGGAAGCGTTTTCCGAACGGATCCATGAATCCAATAAGTTTACCTATGTATCGGAAATGATACTGGATACTGCCATGGAACATCCGGATCTGATCCGGTTTCTGTTTGCGCTGTTTGACCGGAAATTCAACCCGGCCGGTCAGGAGGGCCTGACTGCAAAACAGTTTGAAAAAAAAGCTGCGGAGTTTAAACTGATGCTGGGGGTGCGGTTTATGGATGACCCCATGGGATATGATGTTTTCACATTCATGACCAAACTGATCTCCTCCTGTCTGAAAACCAATTTTTACAAGCCGGAAAAACGGTCCTTTTCTTTCCGCCTGGACAACAAGGTCCTGGATCCGCTGGTGTTCAAGCAGTTTGTATACGGCCTGTTTTTTGTCAACGGCCATTATGCCTGCGGTACCCATCTGAGGGCCGATGACATTGCCAGGGGCGGGCTGCGCATGATCCGGGTGACCCCGGCCAACCATGGCATGGAACTGGACAATGCCGTGCTTCTCAATTATGCCCTGGGCCCCAAAGCCCAGCGCCTCAAGCACAAGGATATCTGTGAGAGCGGATCCAAAGGGGTGGTGGTACCTTATTTTTTATATGCCGGTTACAGCATGGATGCCCTGTTTGATTATACAGAGGGAATAATGGATCTCATGCTCACCGATGCCCATGTGAAAGATTATTACGGCCGGCCGGAGATGGTTTTCTTCGGACCGGATGAAGGCACAGCCCCGCTCATGGATGCTGTGGCATTCCGGGCAAAGCAGCGGGGATATGCATATTGGCGGACCATTACCACGGGCAAGAGCTTCGGGATCCCCCACGATACCTACGGCATGCTGGAAAACAAAGATCTTTTTGGTCTGGTGCCCCATGGAAAAGCCGGCACCGAACTGCTCATCAAAGGCGAATCCTGTGGTACCTTCACAAACATGGCGGACATTTATGACCGCATCGGCGGGCAGGTGGATACCAGCGGCATGACCACCACCTCGGTCATGGGTGCTTTCCGGACCCTGATCGCCCACAGCAATGAAAAAGAACAGGACCTGAACCTGATGATGACCGGCGGGCCGGACGGGGACCTGGGCAGCAATGAAATCCAGTGCTATAAAGGCAAAATATGCCTGGTGGTGGATGGCGGATCTGTTTTGTTTGACCCGGACGGGCTGGATAAAAAAACCCTCATGCAGATCGCTTTCATGCGCCACACCAACCCCCGGGCAAATTCCCTGGCATTTCCAAAAGAAAAACTGGGGAAAAACGGTTTTCAGGTGCCCTTGAAAGGCAAGAACATAACCCTGCCGGACGGCACCCTGGTGGCGGACGGGGCCATGTTCCACCGCAATTTCATCACTGATCCGGTCAACCGCAAATATATCGAACAGGCCGATATCCAGGCATTTATTCCCTGCGGCGGGTTCAAGGATACCATCAACCAGCGAAATATCAAAGCATTCACCAGCCTGTTCAGGGAACTGCGGTTCATTGTGGAAGGGGCCAATGTGTTTTTTGATGATGCTGCCCGCCGGTATATCGCAAAAAACACCGGTATTTTACAGATCAAGGACTCTTCCGCCAACAAGGGCGGGGTATTTTCTTCAGCTGTGGCTGAAGTGCTCACCGCTTTTCTGTTTGAAGATGATTATGAAAAACGGCTCCTGGAAGATACCGTCACCCGGTGGGCCCTGATCCGGGACATTTTACATCTGGTGCATACCTATGCCTGCACAGAAACCGGTATGCTCCTGAAAATTCATGAGAAAAATCCTGACACACCGTTGTTTGTGTTATCTGAACAGACCAGTGAGCAGATTTTTGCTTTTCAGGCCCGGGTGGCCGACCGGCTCGATGATATTGTGAAAGACCAGGACCTGCTCTGGCAGGTGCTGGCCGCCTATATTCCCGGGGTTCTGGTGAAGATTCTGGGCAAAGAAGCCATTCTGGGCATTATGAATGCCAAAAAGCTGCAGCCATACCGCAATGCCATTGTGACCAAAAAGATTGCTTCCACTGCGTTTTACCGGTATGGCAGTGAGTGGGATGCATATGTGGCATCTGTTGAAGCTGATTTTACCGGTGCCATGAAGCAATTGTTCGACACCGGCAATTAAAATTGTGTTATAAAAGATGTGGACTGCATCTGGCAACCACAGGATACAGGAGAGAAAAATGACCACGATTATGGATGTTATCAATGCAAGAGATCCCTTTGAAAAGGAATTTCACCAGGCGGTAACAGAGGTGATTGAATCGGTGAAACCGGTTCTGGACCAGAATCCCGAGTACCGGCATGCCCGGATCATGGAGCGTATGGTGGAACCGGAGCGTACCATCCAGTTCCGGGTGCCGTGGATGGATGACCAGGGCAGGGTACAGGTCAACCGGGGGTTTCGCATAGAAATGAATTCAGCCATCGGGCCCTACAAAGGGGGATTGCGGTTTCATCCGTCGGTGAATCTGTCCATTCTCAAATTCCTGGCCTTTGAACAGGTGTTTAAAAATGCCCTGACCACCCTGCCCATGGGCGGCGGAAAAGGGGGATCTGATTTTGATCCCAAGGGAAAATCCGACAATGAGGTCATGCGGTTCTGCCAGTGTTTCATGGCGGAACTGTACCGCCACCTGGGACCGGATACAGATGTACCGGCCGGGGATATCGGTGTGGGCAGTCGGGAAATCGGATACCTTTTCGGTATGTACAAAAAATTGAAAAATGAATTTACCGGCGTGCTCACCGGAAAAAGCCTCAGCTGGGGCGGCAGTCTTATCCGCCCTGAAGCCACAGGATACGGGTCTGTTTTTTTTGCCGATGAAATGCTGGCCACCAAAAACCAGAGCCTTACAGACAAGATATGTCTGGTGTCCGGATCCGGGAACGTGGCCCAGTATACCACGGAAAAAATAATCGATCTGGGCGGTAATGTAGTCACCTTGTCTGATTCTTCAGGATATATCTATGATGAAAAAGGCATAGATAAGGGAAAACTGCAATATGTGATGTATCTGAAAAATGTAAAGCGCGACCGGATAAAAGCATATGCAGAAAAATATCCGGAAGCGGTGTATACGGCACTGGATCCTGGATCCGACCACAACCCTTTGTGGGACCATAAGGCGGACTGTGCTTTTCCGTCGGCCACCCAGAATGAAATCAACAAAAATGATGCCCGAAACCTGGTGAAAAACGGGGTTCAGGTGGTGAGTGAAGGGGCCAATATGCCCACCACCCCGGACGGGGTCGATATCTTCCTGGACAGCAAAATGCTCTTTGCACCGGGAAAGGCTGCCAACGCAGGGGGCGTGGCGGTTTCCGGCCTGGAGATGTCCCAGAACGCCATGCGCATCAAATGGTCCAGGCAGGAAGTGGAGGCCAGGCTCAAAGGCATCATGCAGCGCATCCACGCGGACTGCCTGACCGCTTCTGAAGAATACGGCACACCGGGCAATTATGTGAACGGTGCGAATATCGCCGGATTTGTTAAAGTGGCGGATGCCATGATGGACCAGGGGCTCGTGTGATCAAAAATCGGTGATGTCCGGTGCGATGACAGCTGTTTCATTGGGCCGGATTGTCCGCCAGGATATGGTATACAAAGGGGTGCCGGACAGTTTCCGGTCAGGGGTCAGATGGGCCACCATGACCGGGTCATCCATTTTTACCCACATCACTTTTTCCATGTCAAGATCGTACTCTCTGCTGATTTTTTCTGCAAAGTTGTGGATATAATTTTCCAAAGAGGTGTTCATGACCGCATTGGTTTTTGCGGATTTGAACACTACGGCAAAGGGAAAGAGGTATTGGATACGGGAGGTTTCATCCCCTATTTTGAGAATTCTCACCTGGTAACGGCCGGGCCACCAGGAAATGGGTTTTTTTCCTGAATGGCTTTTTCCGTCCCATTCATAGGTGAAGTCATGCAGAATCATGGCATCTCCTTTCTTTTTCAGGCCAAAATGCTGCGGCAGGCGTGGGCAAAATCTTCCGGATACACCCCGCTGATCCACCGCAGCTGGGCCTCGGAAAATGTGGCCGGGGCATAGGGAAGCCTGGGGATAAAACAATACATCAGATGCTGACCTATGTGTTTTTCATCAAACCGGCCGGAAAATTCTATGCCTGTGACCATGTCAGCTCCCAGTTTTTCCAGAACCTGGACCGCTTTCAACATACCCATATCCAGGGCCTTTCTGGTGGGAATGTCTGCTGCCAGCACATGGGGAATGCAGTTTTTAGTCATGAGCACAATTTCCCATTCACTGACCTGGGCCTTGGGTACAAAGAGCAGGATATGGTCATCTTCATGAATAATGAGTGAATTTTCCCCCTTGTTGCTGCCGTCGGTACGGCAATTGTTTCGTATGGCATCAAAATAAGCATCAAAAAACGGTTTGCCATGGGCGGTTTCATAGTTTCTGACAAAATCGGACACCAGATCTCCGCAGGAAAAGGATGGAAGAGGGCCGTGGGCAGGGTCATTCACCTGTCTGGGAATCAGCGCGTTCTGCTGGTGAATCATCTGGTGGGAGGCATGGAGTCTGTGGCCGGACTGGGCAAACCCGAATCCGAAATTCCATCCCCACAAAGTCCCGTTGAAATCCAGTTCAGGACCCTGACCGCTGTCCAGAAGAGCCATGACTGACAGGCGCAGATCTTCTAACGTCTGTTCCGGCATACAGGTGCGATGCTGTGGGATCCGGATACCCAGCTGCCTGGCCAGGCGGGCATAGACCCGCTGGTAATACAGATGGCGCAGGCCCTGTATGTCTGCGGTGGACAGGTCCTGTGCCCGGTACCGGATGCTGTCATAGGCCATGTTGGATGCAAAATGGCCCCAGGGAATATAGGAGTTGCGGCGCAGATATTCAAACACATGGGTGGCACCGTCAGTGTATTCTCCGACAATTTCACTGTTTCCCTGGATGCCGGGGCGAAGCACCATTGCCTCTTTGTAATCATCGGGCAGACAGGGATTGTTCACCAGCACTTCAAACAGGTCATGGCAGTGAATATCCGGCACAGGTGTGCCGGTATGTCCCGGACAAAAACCCATGCCGGCCAAAGATGCAGTCCCGGGTGTAAACACCAGGGTGCAGGCCTGGCAGGCCAAAGCGCACAATTCTTCAGGATCGGTGGATGCCTGGGCCAGGGCGATTTTCAAGGGATGGGGCAGGACTGTAATCAACCGGATCTTTTCATGGGGTGTAAGATCTTTATTCCATTCATCCAGACTGGCGAAAAAAGAGCATGCCTTGGGCCGGGTAATGCCGATTTTTTCAGGGTGCCCGGCTTTGGTATCTGCCCAGGTGGAATTGATATAGGTGGTGCCCCGGAAAGACAATGGATTGGCGATTTCATATATGGTGTCTGCTGCCGGTTCCTGAACCGTGTCCCCGGGGAAATTGGCATGATTCCATACCGGAGTGCCCCCGGGCAGGTGTCCCAGCCGGGAGATATAATCATTTTCCCGCAGATTGGCCACAGTAAAATGCGGCCGGTGGATGCCTACCCGGAATCGTCCGCCGGGACTGACACAGGTGTGCACAGAGGAGAAGGCAGCAGACAAAGAAGGGATGCAATTGGTGGGCATGTTCATGGAAGCCTCGGGTTTTTTTGTCATATAAATGGATGTAATCCGCTGCCAAGGGAGTTGAACTTTTCCAGGTCGGATGGGTGATCCGCCAGAAAGCAAAAGTCGGTAAAATCAAATCCCGGTGCCACGGTACAGCCGGCAAGGGTATGGGCGCCTGTGGTTGCGGCTGCCTGCCAGACCCCTGCCGGAACAACTGCTGTATAATCAGGGCAGTCTTTGCCGATAAAAGTTTGCGTCAGATTGGATCCGTTAAACTGAATCAGGCGCAGGGGATCTCCCTGGTAGATATGCCATATTTCGTCGTGGATAACCCGGTGAAACCGGCTCACCTGGCCTTTGGGCAGCAGAAAGTAAATATGGGTGACTGCGGCCCGTTCAGCCTTTGCGGCATCTGACCATACCTGCTGCCCTGACCGATAGATTTCCCGGAAAAAACCACCTTCAGGATGGGGGTACAGGTTGAATTGTTTGATCATATCTTTCATATAAGGGTGATACCGTATATCCCAAAATCTGTCAAGATTGGGTGTTTTCAGACCCAGTAACAGGTCAGCTTTCATCTTCAATGGCTGCCAGGGCATCCCGGGCAGCATCTTTCAGATCCGGGTGCACCAGACCGGGTAATATTTTCTGTATCCAGGCTTTTGTTTCACGTGTGCCGATTTCACCCAGAATGTATAATATATCTCCCTGGACCGAAACCTCTTGATCAGCAAATGCCTGGATAAGAAGGGGGCAAAGTTGTGCTGCCAGTTCAGGCGCTTCTTCTGCCAGGGTTTCCACCACCACCATGGCACCCAGACGCACCGACCATGTGTTGTGCAGCAAGAGTGCGGCAAAACCGTTGAAAATATGACCGGCCTGGATCATCTGTTGACATATCCACCGGGCATCCCCCTGTTCCAGGATATTTTTCAGGGTATCAGGGCCCAGCTGTGAAGGATCCGGCCGGATAATCATGTCCAGGATTTCTTTTTGGGAGGTCTGACCGGTCCACCTGAAATCCTGGTTCAAGATCAAACAGGGAGCAGATAATACCTTGTGTTTTCGGGCTGATTCAGGAAACAGGCTGCCATCGATGATATGCAGAAAAATTTTTTTCTCATGGGCTGCCAAAGGAATAAGGGTCCTGACCATATCGGGACAATGGGGGCATTGCAGGGCAATGAAAAGAATCAAGCGGCAGGGATGATCCAGAAGAGTCAACATGCGTTGCTTGTGGTCTTCCAAAACAGGCAGGGGGTCGGCCAGAAAGGACAGGGCTTCCAGAAAAGGCGCCAGCTCTTTTTCCAGGGGAAGTGCGCTGAAAAGGATGTTGTCGGCTATAAAGATGGCGGGCAGATGTGTTTTTTGCTCTGAGGGCTGAATTTTGAGGCATGGGGCCAGTCGGGAAAGTTCTCTGGTAAAGTCATCAAAACCTGCCTGCTCCGGATGGCTGGACCGGGATAAAAAAATCTTTTGGGTATGTGTCTGTTTTTGTGCCCAGGCACGAATTTTTTCTTTGTCTTCGATTTTCATGCCTGAATCTGGTTGCCTCCTTGATGTAGCGCAATATCCAGGGCTTTCAAAGCCTGATGAACCAGATCAGGCCCTGAGACGGATCCCGCCCCCGGTGCGGCTGATGCCCGGTTTTCTGTGTCCTGCTTTTCTCCTGTAAAGCAGGCCATTCCAATGCTTAGGGTCAACCGGATCAGATGGGTGCCTACAGAAATTTTGTTGTCACCGATGTTTTGTCTGATACGTTCGGCCAGAATCTGTGCTTGGGTAAACTGGGTGTCGGGCAGTACAATGCCGAATTTTTCCGCCCCGAACCGGCATACTACATCCAGGTCCCGTACCATCGCCTGGATCTTTGCAGCACAGGCGGTTAAAATCATATCACCGCTCTTGTATCCGTGTTTTTCATTAAAAGACAGAAACTGGTCCACCTGCACCAGCAGGATGGACAAAGGCAGGCGGTACCGCCTGGCTTTGGACATTTCCAAAGCCAGGGTCTGGTTGAACCAGCTGCGGTTCAACAGCCGGGTCAGTTGGTCCCGCCGGGAAATCAGATCAATTCGGTCCCGTGCACCCTGAACTTTACGGGTCAGTCTGGCCTGGGTCAGGGTTTTCTGGATGGTATCCACCAAATCCATTGCTGATGTCTGTTCTTTGACCAGAAATGTGGAGGCACCGGTGGCAATGGCAGCAGCCCCGGCATCTGTATGGCGATGGTCCACTGTGTAGATTATCGGGGCCCTGGTTCTCAGCCGTACCAGCTTATCCAGCAGATGCAGGCCGGAGCCGTCTGCCAGCTGGTGGTTGATAAAAATAATATCCGGCCGGCAGGAGGCCACATATTCCAGGGCCTGTTCAGCGGTGTCAGCCTGGATAAGATCGGCTTTTATCCTGCCGGCAAGATAATGTTCAAAAATACTGAATTCATCTGTAAAATGGGTGGCAAATAGAATTCTGCCGGACCGGTTTTGGCCGGTTTTGTCCTGGAAAAGAATCTGACTGCCCACTTCCCGGTTCTGGGATCTGCGCAGCCGACGGATCACCTCTGCGATATGGGCGCCGGCTGTCCGGATCCGGGTGACTCCCTGGCGCAGGCGCAGGGGCATGTCCGGTGCCTGCTGCAAAAAATAGGTGCTGGCCTGGATTTTGGATAAAAACGGCTGGATTTGATTGGTAAATGCAGATGACAATGCCAGAATATCTTTTTTCAGGGTGTTCTCAGATAATGAGGACTGGTGCTGATCCATAAACCGGGTATAGACTTTTTCCAGTTCCTGGATGCTCTGGTCCACAGCAATGCGGTGGCGGAAAAGTGCCATAAAAAGCAAAAGTTTGGCCCTGATCAACACCGGTTCAAGGGGTTTGGCCACATGGTCCAGCAGCAGGGGAGGCACTTTGTCATACAGATCCGGCAGCCCCGGGGTATCTGTTACCAGCAGAACCGGGGGGATTTTGGCATGAGCAAAGCGCAACAGGCTGTCTGATAAGGCATGGGGGTCAATTTCCGGCAAAGACAGATCCATGACGATAAATGCCAGGGACCGGGAAAAAATGTGTTTCATGGCATCGGCAGTTGTCTCTGCCTGGATAATCACAAGTTCCGGGGTTTCTGCCAATGCGGTTTTGACCGCCTTGGCAGTGTCCCCGGGGGCGATGATTAATGCTGTGTGAGAGGTGGCGGTCATGGGCTTTTCCTTTTTATTGAAGGTGAAAATCAGGATAACTTCCTTGTTCTTTACCAGAATCTGGCTTTTAAATTAAGTGAAAATCATGTAAATAACATGCACCAGACCCCAACTTTTTGATTCAGGCTGAATATTATGAGCTTTTATGCAGATCTTCATATCCATTCCAGGTATTCCCGGGCAACATCCCGGAACCTTGATTTTGAAAATATTTACCATGCAGCCCGGATCAAGGGCATCAGAGTTGTGGGCACAGGCGATTTCACCCACCCGGCCTGGGTCCGGGAGATGGAATCCAAGCTGGAACCGGCTGAGCCCGGGTTGTTTGTGTTGAAAAAACAGATCGCAGCAGCCATTGATGATGCCATACCCCCATCCTGCCGGAATCAGGTGCGCTTTATGCTCCAGGCGGAAATTTCCAATATCTATAAAAAAGACGGCAAGGTCAGAAAAAATCATAATATCATCTACTTTCCGGATTTGACCAGTGTTAAAAAATTTAATGCCCGCCTGGATGCCATCGGCAATATCACGTCCGACGGCCGTCCCATTCTCGGGCTGGATGCCAGGGATCTTCTGGAGATCATGCTGGAAACCTCTGACCAGGCATTTTTGGTGCCTGCCCATATCTGGACCCCCTGGTTTTCCCTGTTCGGGTCCAAATCCGGATTTGACCGGATAGACCAGTGCTTTGAAGACCTGGCTTCCCACATTTTTGCGGTGGAAACCGGCCTGTCTTCTGATCCGGCCATGAACTGGCGGGTAGCTGATCTGGACCATGTCCGGCTCATGTCCAATTCAGATGCCCATTCTCCGGGATATCTGGGCCGCAATGCCTGCGTGTTTAATACGGATCTGGATTATTTTGCCATGCGCAAATCCCTTGAAAATGTTGACATTAAAGCATACCAGGGAACCCTGGACATGTATCCGGACCAGGGGAAATACCATTATGACGGTCACAGAAAATGCGGTGTCAGCCTGGATCCGGATGAAACTGCCCGGCTGGACAAGATCTGCCCGGAATGCGGCAAACCGCTGACCCTGGGGGTGCTGTATCGGGTCAGGGAGCTGGCTGACCGGCCACAAGGATTTGTGCCCTCTGACCGCCAGGGGTATACCAGTATTATTCCGCTTACAGATATGCTGTCTGAGATTTTCGGGGTGGGCCCCAAAACAAAAAAAGTTGCCCGGTATTATGAAAAAGCGGTGCAGCTCCTGGGACCGGAACTGGACATTCTGCTGGATTGCTCCTGTGAGGACATCCAGGCAGCCGGCATACCGCTTCTGGCTGAGGCTGTATCCCGGATGCGCAATAAAAACATCCATGTGGAACCCGGATTCGACGGACAGTTCGGCAAGGTTCATGTGTTCAGTGCCAGGGAAAAAAAACAGCGCAAAGGAGAGCTGCAGCTGCAGATGACCCTGGGCGGAAAACCGCTTGAACAGGTGGAAAAATCCTTTCCGGCTGCAGAAAAACAGCCGGAAAAAAAAGGGAGGAAAAACAGAAAGATACTATCCCGAAACACGCTGCCTGCATCCGGTGCAGCCGGTACATCCGGAATCTTGTCTGCCGGCACGCCGAAAATACTTGAGGACTTGAATGAAAAACAGCGTCAGGCTGTGAATTCCACATCCCGTGCCATTCTCATCACAGCCGGACCGGGCACGGGAAAAACCCGGACCCTCACATCCAGAATCGCCCATCTGATATCGAACGACATGGTTTCTCCCGGACAGATCCTTGCCCTGACCTTCACCAACAAAGCAGCCCAGTCCCTCTCCCGGCGCATACAAGGATTTTTGCCACCAAAAGGACCCGGCGTGACCGCTGCCACCTTTCATGGATTCTGTCTGGCCATGCTCAAGGAATATGACGGGTGCAGGATCCGTCTTCTGGAAGAAGATTACAAAAAAGAACTGGTAAAAACAGCCCTGAAAACATGTACAGAAAAACAAACCGGCTTTTCCCGCCAGGCAGCCCGGATGGATCTGGATATCAGCTTGTGCAAACAGCAGCTGCTGGGCCCCGAAGATGACTTGTCCTGTGTGGCCCGGGACCAGGTACTGCTCAAAAAAGTGTATGCCGCTTACCTGAAGCAGCTTTCCAACCTGGATTTCATGGATTTTGAGGACTTGATTTTCCGGTTTTACCATTTGCTCACCCGGTCTTCGGCGCTGCTGCACCAGGTGCAGAACCGGTTCACATATATTTTTGTGGATGAGTACCAGGACCTGAACAAGGGCCAGTATGAACTGGTAAAACTGCTGGCACAAAACAGCCACATCTTTGTCATCGGTGATCCGGATCAGTCCATTTACGGTTTCAGGGGATCGGACAACCGGTATTTCAAGCAGTTTGCCGCAGATTATCCCGGGTGCGAACAGATCGTTTTGACCCAAAACTACCGGTCTACCCAGACCATTCTGGACGCTTCTTTTCAGATGATTTCCCGGTCCGGAAAAGACAAAGGGTTCCAAAAAATTTTTTCAGAAGATACCAAAACCAGGAAACTGGTTATCAGGGAAACCGGTTCAGAAACAGCAGAAGCGGTGGCTGTGGGAAAAATGATTGAAGCCGGAGTGGGGGGACTGTCCTTTTTTGCCATGGATACCAGGAAACAGGAAGATTTTCTGGACGGGGCCTATGGGTTCTCTGATTTTGCCGTATTGTTCCGCACCCGCAGGCAGAAAGACATGTTTGCAGATGTGTTTCAGAAACATGGAATTCCTTTTCAGACAGCAGACAAAAAATCAGGGCTGGATCTGGACGGCATCCGCCAGTTGTTAAGCTGTTTCAGGTTTATTACCGGCCGGTGGGAATCAAAGGATGTGCAGGTGTTGCATACCCATTTTTCCAGGGACAGGCAAACAAAAAATATTCCAAAAACCTTGGAGCAGATGCTTGGACCGGTGACAGAGCAGATACGGGACAGATCCAGCCATGCGTGTCTGGATATATTTATCCGGTTTCTGGGAGTCCAGCAGGCCCTGGCGGCAGATCCGGCTGCAGCAGACATGAGGGCCCATCTTGAACACCTGGCCCGCGTGTTTGCCGATCCTGATGATTTCATGGACCACCTGGCCCTGGAACAGGATCCGGATCATCTGGTTGATAGAGTGGAAAAGGTGTCTCTTCTGACCATGCATGCGGCCAAAGGACTGGAATTTCCCGTGGTGTTTGTCACCGGGTGTGAACAGGGGCTCATCCCTTTTGCACGGGACAAAAAAAATTGTGAAAATCCGGCAGAGGAACGCCGCCTTTTTTATGTGGCCATGACCCGGGCCATGGATGTTCTGTGTCTGACCTATGCCAGAAAAAGACAGATTTTCGGGGTGATGGAAAACCGGCAGCAATCGGTTTTTCTGGATGATATTGAAAGGCGCCTTGCGTTGGTTGAAAAACAAAAAAAGAGACAGCCGCCCAAACAGGCGCAAATCCAGCTGGAAATGTTTTAAAGGAGAATGATATTTTACCTGTGAAGACCAGCCTGCCCGGTGTCAGAATGCCGTGTTTTTCCAGCACAAACCGGTTTTACGTCTTCCGGTCCATGTGCAGGTACTGGCTGGTCTGCCTGTTACTGACCGGAGTTCTCTGGTATACGCCTGAATGTGTCACAGCTGATATCTACAAGTATATAGATAAAGACGGGGTGGTGCATTTTACCAACACCCCCACCACACCCGGTTATGAGCTGTATATTCGGGAAAAGGCCACAGACCGGGGCAGATCCCGGGATACAGACGTATATGATGACCTTATCCGCAATGCCCAGCAGCGTTACGGGGTGCCCTTTGCCCTGATAAAGGCGGTGATAGGGGTGGAGTCCGCATTCAATCCCCGGGCGGTATCTGCCAAAGGCGCAAGAGGTCTGATGCAGATCATGCCGGAAAATGATGCATTCCTGTCCCTGGCTGATCCATTTGATCCTTCTCAGAATATCATGGCCGGCACCCGGTACCTGAAACAGATGCTGGACCGGTATAACCAGAAGCTGCCCCTGGCCCTGGCTGCCTATAATGCCGGTCCCACGGCCGTGGATAGGTACCGGCACATCCCGCCCTTTAAAGAAACCCGGGCCTATGTCCAGAAAGTGATGGCCCTGTTCACCCGGTATAAAGAGGCTTAGGCCTGTTCTTCGGCCTGAACCGATTTGATGAAGGCAAGGAGCTTGTCTTTCATGTCTGGTCTTTCTAAGGCAAAAGCCAGATTGGCCATCTGAAACCCTACTTTGTCTCCGCAGTCAAATCGGTTGCCGTGGAATTTGTACCCAAAAACAGGCTGTTCCCGGAGAAGGGTTTTCATGGCGTCGGTGAGTTGAATCTCATTGCCCGCGCCGGTTTGTTTTTTGCCCAGAAGATCAAAAATTCTGGGCATGAGGATATACCGGCCGATAATGGCCAGGTTGGAAGGGGCCTGGTCAGGGGTGGGCTTTTCCACCATATCATTGATCCGGTAGATATCCTCTTCCACGGCAGTGGCATCCAGGATGCCGTATTTATCGGTCTGGTCTTTCGGCACTTCCATAACAGCAGCCATGGAGGCCCGGAGCCGGTCAAATTTTTGTATCATTTCCGAGAGCACCGGTCTGTCGGTCTGGATCAGATCATCTGCCAGCAGCACGGCAAACGGCTCATCACCCACGATGTCTCTGGCACACCAGATGGCATGTCCCAGGCCCAGCGGTTCGTGCTGACGGGTATAGATAATGGTACCGGTGGGGGGGACCAGTTCCCGGATCTGTTTGAGCAGGTCCGCTTTTTTTTTGTTTTCCAGAGCGTGTTCAATTTCATAGGACCGGTCAAAATGGTCTTCCAGGGCTTTTTTCCCCCGGCCCGTGACAAAAACGATCTGCTCAATTCCTGCCTGGAAAGCCTCTTCCACTGCATACTGGATCAAGGGTTTGTCTACTACCGGCAGCATTTCCTTTGCCATGGCCTTGGTGGCCGGGATAAACCGTGTTCCCAGACCAGCCACAGGAAAAACCGCTTTTTTTATTTTCATATCCCCTCCTTTGGATTTAACGGGTTGACATTCAGCTGCATCTTCATCTCTTTTGTCTTAATGGGGATTCTTTGCTGTGTCAAATCTAATTTTGGCCATATTTTCCGCCTTGCTGGCAAAGCCCTGCAAGCGTGTGTGTATCCGGTTGACATTATTGTATTTTTTTTATAGTATCCAGGGCCTTTGATACACGCAAAAAAAATTCTATTTAAGGAAAAAAATATGAATGACCATAAGATATCTGAAATTCCGCCTGAACAGATGGGCCTCAATACCCGGTTCACCTTTCAATGTCACAAAGGGGTAAAATGTTTTACCGACTGCTGCAGAGGAATTGATATCATGCTCACCCCTTATGATATTTTGACCATGCGCCGGAAACTGGACCTGTCATCTGAAGAGTTTCTGGCGGTGTTTACCGAGCCCAGGATACTGGAAAAAGCGGACATGCCGGTGGTGACCCTGAAACTGCTGGATGATGAACGCAGATCCTGCCCGTTTGTGGAAGACAAGGACGGGTGTGTTATCTATGAGGATCGTCCCACCACCTGCCGGTATTATCCCATAGGCGTGGGGGCCTTGAGTTATTCCGGGGAACAGGGGGATAAGGATGAGTTTTTTTTCACGGTAAAAGAAGCCCATTGCCTGGGATTTGAAGAAGACAGGGAATGGACCGTGGCCCAATGGCGCCAGGATCAGGGAATTGACGAGCGGGATGCGGTTAACGAAGGATGGATGGACCTTATGGTCCGGAAAAAATCTTTGCCCCCCAGCATGAAGCTGTCTGAAGAAAGCAAAAAGATATTTTTCATGGTCTGCTATAATATTGATAAATTCAGAGATTTTGTCTTTAATTCATCCTTTCTGAAGCGGTATGAAATTCCGGCAGACAAGACAAAAGAGATCCGATCCGATGATGTCAAGCTGCTGCAGTTCGGGTTTGAATGGCTGAAGTCGGCGTTTTTTCATGCCGGCAGGGAGAATTTTCAGGTCAAAAACAGCAAAAAAGAGTGACATATTACTTTCCTGGACCGCCCCTGGTGGTGTCCTGTGAACGGCCCGAGATCCTCCGGATCTGACGGTCCGTTCACAGGACACCACCAGGGGCTCCGGCCGGGCACCGCAAAGAGTTTCAGATGGATCTTTTTCCTGGCTGTGCAAGACACCATCAGCAGGCTTTTCCGTTCACTGTCGTTTTTTATATTCTTTTAAGATTAGTTTCGGGGCAAACCGGGGGTTGGAGATATACCGACCCATGTTTTTCATAAAGGTGTCCACCAGAGACTCAAGCACGGCAACTTTTTCATGATCCATGATAAAGTTGCGCTCCAGGCGGTATTCATATACGATTTTTTCACCCAGGGTTTGCCGGATCTGTTCATAGGTGACATTGGTAAGCGGTTCATGTTTGAACAGGTCCGGTGTTACCTTGATTTCCATGGATGCCCGCATGATGACCACCCAGGCATCTGCGCTGATTTTCCGGGATTGATCAAAAAGCACTATGGTCTGTTCGTTTTCCAGTCTGATTTCTTTTATGATGGTGTCGGTCATTGCAGGTTTCTGGTTGAATTCAGTGTATTTGGATTTATTCATAGTCGTACCATAGGCCTTCCTGGTGGGCGGGGTTGGAAAGTCTGTCATCAATGTCAATGCCGAAAAACTCCTTGATGGGTGCAAATATTTCCGGGTTGGCTGCCTGGACTTTCTGCATGGCAGTTACCACCATATCAAGCCCCTGCCGGGTCATTTTGCCCAGGGGCTGGCGGCAGGGGCCTGCGGGCATGCCAAGCAGCTGCATCATGGTTTTCAGGGGCAGGGGGTTTCTGGCCCGGCACAGGACCGGTCCGAAAGAAGTCTCTTCGGTGGTGGTGACCACCACCAGGTCCAGCAGCGGTTTCAGCGCTGCCTGAAGCTGCCGGGCCGCATCGGTTTTGCCCTGGTTGAGGAAAGACACCATCCGGGTCATGGATTTTGGCACGATATTGGACATGACAGATATGGCCCCGCAGGCCAGAATTTCCGGGTCGATCATGATATCATACACCAGCGCGTCATCACCGGAAAAGATTTGAAAATCCGGGGCGCAGCATTTGCGGGTGCGTTTCATGTTGTCCAGGTTGCCGGTGGCTTCCTTGACACAGGTGATATTGGGGTATGATCCGGACAGAATGGCCAGGTCCTGGGGAAGCATCTGGGCCCCGGTGCGGCCGGGGATGATATAGGGGATGATTTCCAGCTCCGGATAACGGGCTGCCACAGCCTCATAATATTCTTTGCGGATTTCTAAAGAAGAGGGGCCGTTATAATAGGGATCCACCATGAGGATGGCATCCACCCCCTCTTTTTGTGCATGACAGGCTGCATCCATGGCTTCTTTGGTATTGTTGCTGCCTGTTCCTGCGATGACCAGGCACCTGCTGTTGATCTGTTTGGCGGCCCGGGCAATGACATGGTTGTGTTCCTGCCATTTGAATGTGGGGCTCTCTCCTGTGGTGCCTGTGACCAGAATGCCGGTGATCTGGTTGTGGATTTGAAAATCAATGAGCTGTTCCAGGCCTTTTTGGTCCAGTTCTTCGGTCTTGGTAAACGGGGTGATGAGTGCGGTAAAGCATCCTTTTTCCATGGAAGTCTTCTCCTGAAATTGTAAAATAAAGATCCAGGTGCTATCACAGGTGTAATCCGGGCGCAAGAAATATTATTGTCCGAAGACCAGACCCCAAAGATCTTGACTCCTGTGGCAAAAAGTCTATTATATAAAATTTTACCCGTAACACAAGATATAAATGTATAAAATATAAGGAGTTGTTCATGTCAGATGCGCAGCAAAAGGAACATTTGCCCCGGAATGCGGATGAGCATATTGCAAGACTCAGATACCAGTTGACCCGGAATTCAGAATGCGGTACCACCCATTACAACCTGGGGGTGGCCCTTCTGGGAAAACAAGAATATATGGAAGCTGAAAAAGTACTGCATGAAGCCATTGAACACAGCCCTACCCTGGCGGAGGCCTATGTGCTTCTGGGCGGCATCTGTCTGCAGCGGGGGGATCTGGAAGGCTGTTACCGGTTCAACCAGCGGGCCACCAAAGCCCGGGCCGGATTTGCCGAAGGATATGCCAATATGGCTTTTGTTCTGCTTCAGCTGGTGGACGGCAAGGACCTTAAAGAGGATGAAGAAAAAGTGGACAAGGCTATTAAACACCTGAAAAAAGCCATTATCCACAACAAATATTTTGTTCAGGCATATGCCACACTGGGTACGGCCTATTTCATGAAAGGCCTGTATGCAGAAGGGGTCAAGGCCAACCAGGAAGCGGTTCAGGTGCAGCCGGAATTCCCTGTTGCACACAATAACCTGGCCGTGGGGTTTCTGGAACTTAAAGACTATAAAAAGGCCATCTACCATTGTGATAAAGCCCGTGAGCTGGGCTATGATGTGGCCCCCCAACTTATCGAAGAACTGGCAGCCCATAGAGAGGCATGACTTTAAGGCCGGATATATCCTTTTACATGCCGGGCCACAACAGCCGGATTGGTCCGGGCAGCCCTGTGTGGTATATGCCCCTGTCCGGAAAAAATACTGTAGACAGGAGAGGCGGGAACGACAGAAAAACTGCCGCTGCAAACCACTCTTTTCAAAATCCCTGTGAAGCGTTTACTGTAGGGGAATACTTTCTGGCAGCCCGGAATTTTTTGATCACAGATAACAGCGACATGCTGTGCCGGGCTGTCACATCCCTTGCAGACAAGCGTGGCCGGATCCAGGCCATTGACATCAGCCTGGAAAAACACGGCCCATTTTATCACCCCCTGAAAATAACCATTGCAACCCAGTCTTGTTCTCCCCTTTATCTGGTACTCAACGGTGCTGTAAAAGAACCGGGTCTCACCCTCATCAAAAAAGAATCCCAGTTGCTGGCAAACATGGCCTCCCGGGTGGTACCGTCTTTTATTCCCCGGGTATTTGGTGTCGGTGAAATCAGATCAGCCGGGAGAGTTGCGGCATTTTTTCTGGGAGAATGGTTTGCCGGATTCTGTGAATTTCATGTGACCCGGACATCCGGCAAAAACCAGGTGGCTGTCTGGCAGGATGACGGCACCCATATGGTGATTCCCTGGCACCATGCTGCCCGGGTTTACGAAAAAATTGCCTATATTCTGACAGCCTATTATGACATTCACACCGGGCATGAAATTTATCCCTGGCACCATGCTGCCGGAGATTTTGTGGCGGCGGCAGGGGCTCTGCAGACAGGGGATGTCCGGCTGATTACAGTGCGGGGAACAGCCCCGGTGGTTGATGCGGCCCGGGATACATCCGCCCCTGGCGCACAACTGCTTTCCTGTCTGCTTTTTTATTTTTTGAATCTGACACTGCGCATGCGCCTGGACCGGCTGGATGGAACCGGCGCCATGGTTTTTTTGCCGCAGATCGTACTGGATGCAACCATAAAAGGCGTGCTCACAGCACTGGATCACCGGGCAAACAAATCCCCGGGAGAAGGGGCGGAGAATCCGCCGGTACCGGAAGATATCTGTCGTGTATTTGTAGATCTTGTGAATGGTTTCAGTCAGATACAGCTGAAGGATATCATGGCTAATCTTGTGGATGCCTGGCCTCCGGATGCTGCTGAACTGGAACTGGTCCATGAAAATCTTTTTTCCCACTGCTCCAGGATTTGTCAGGTATTGAAGATACAATGACCAGATTTTCATGGCCAGAGTACGAAAAACCGGTGAATCGCTGGTTTTTTTATTGACATGTGCAAACAGAAATTCTATACCTGCAATGGTATTTTGCTGAAGGTGTACCTTGAAACAAGATGGTGTTTGCAGGACAACTATTTGAAATGATACAAAATCAGACTATTGAATGAAAAGTTTGGAAATTCTTTTCATTATTGAATGTACATTTAACTTTTAACGGAGGTAAGTAAATGGCTAAGCATGAAACTCCTTTACTGGACCAGCTGGAATCCGGCCCCTGGCCTAGCTTTGTCTCTGACCTGAAATTTCAGGCTGAAAAGAGAGCAAAGAATGAGGAAGGTATTGAATTCCAGATGCCGGTGGATGTTGTTGATGATCTTCTGGGAATTTTGGAACTTTCTTTCAAACACGGAAGAACCCATTGGAAGCATGGCGGCATTGTCGGTGTTTTCGGTTATGGCGGCGGTGTTATCGGCAGGTACTGTGACCAGCCCAAGAATTTTCCCGGTGTTGAAGCCTTTCACACCATGCGGGTGAACCAGCCTGCCGGCAAGTATTACAAGACTGATTATCTCAGAACGCTATGCGATCTGTGGGATTTCAGAGGTTCCGGAGTTACCAATATGCATGGTTCCACCGGTGATATCATTCTTCTGGGAACCACAACCAAACAGCTGGAAGAAATTTTCTGGACTTTGACCCATGACATGAACCAGGACCTTG
>JAABUB010000002.1 GCA_011389575.1 Desulfotignum sp.
AGGGCCTTTTTACACCCGGGCAGAATCTGCCGCACATAGACAACCCCATAGGCCAGAAGTCCGGCAATCAGCAGTGTCACCACTATTTTTTCGGGCCAGGGCACGTCAGGGCTGAGAAAAAACTTGATCTTGAACATGCCCATGGTGGTGAGCCGTTCATGAAAATCCAGCTCCCGCAGGCCCAGAAGCAAAACAAAAAATCCCGGGGCCGGCCCGGTTTTGACCGTACCCGTCAGGTTCAGATACAGCAGGATCAGGCAGAAAAAAAAGTGGCCGCCTGCGGATAAATTCTCCACCGCACCATTTTCCCGAACCAGTTCAGAAGGAAGATCTCCGGGCATCAGATAGATGCCGAAGACCATCAGGACATACAAAGCCAGAACCCCTGCAACAAACAAAGTGTTTTCCCGCGTCTTTGACTTCATTTTTTTAAAACCTCCCTTTTGTTGGGCATTGTCTATATCACTTTACGCATAAAAATTCATGGAAAAATTAAGAACCTGCGCAATGAATCAGAAATTGTGCTTGCTCTGTATATGACAAAAAGATACGCCCGGAAAAAACCCAGGCAGAATGTCTGAACAAGCAAATATCCAGAACCATAAAATTTCATTGATAAATCCCGCCATCAGGGTTATATAATCAGGTTGTTGTAAGTGACCCATAAAAACTGTCAAAAGGGGAAGAAACCGTTTATGGAGTTTGAACCTGTTATCGGCCTTGAGGTCCATGCCCAGCTCAAAACCGAGACCAAAATTTTCTGTTCCTGCACCACCGCCTTCGGCAATGCACCCAATGCCAATACCTGCCCGGTGTGCACCGGCATGCCCGGGGTCCTGCCGGTCTTGAACAAAAAAGCGGTGACCTTTGCCATAAAGGCGGCCCTGGCCACCCATTGCACCATTGCCCAGGAAAGCCGGTTTGACCGGAAAAATTATTTTTACCCGGATCTGCCCAAGGGATACCAGATTTCCCAGTACGCAGCCCCCATTGCCGAACATGGACACCTGGACATTGAAACCGATCAGACAGGAGAAAAATCCATCGGCATCACCCGGATTCACATGGAAGAAGATGCAGGCAAGCTGATCCATGACCCGGTACGGGGCAAAAGCATGGTGGATCTCAACCGCACAGGGGTGCCCCTGATTGAAATCGTGAGTGAACCCGATATCCGCACCCCGGCTGAAGCAGGGGCCTATCTGCGCAAACTGCATGCCATTCTCAGATACATTGATGTGTGTGACGGCAACATGGAACAGGGCAGTTTCCGGTGCGATGCCAATATTTCCCTGCGCCCAAGGGGCCGGGATGCCTTTGGCACCAGAACCGAACTGAAAAATTTAAACTCCTTCCGCCATGTGGAAAAAGCGATCCAGTATGAAATTGACCGCCAGACCTATGTGCTGGAACAGGGCACATCCGTGGTTCAGGAAACCCGGCTGTGGGACCCTGCGGCAAACAAGACCGTTTCCATGCGGGGAAAAGAACAGGCCCATGATTACCGGTATTTTCCAGACCCTGACCTGGTGCCCCTCATCGTGGACCAGGACTGGATAAATCAGGTGGCAGACCAGATGCCGGAACTGCCGGAAGCAAAAAAAGCCCGGTTCATGTCCGACTATCAGCTGTCTGACTATGATGCACAGATTCTGACCGCAGATATCAACCTGGCAAACTTTTTTGAAAGTTGTGTAAAAAACCTGTCCAATGTCAAACAGGCAGCCAACTGGATCTCCACCACCCTGCTGGGCCTGCTCAACAACCGGGGCCTGGATATCACCCAGTCCCCTGTGTCAGCAGAAGATTTCGGGACCCTCATGGGGTTGCTGGAATCAGATACCATCACTGCCGCAACAGCCAAAACCGTGTTTGAAGAAATGGCAGTGACCGGTGCCGATCCTGTGGCCATTGTAAAAGAAAAAGGGCTGGAACAGGTTTCTGACAGCGCAGAGATTCACTCTCTGGTGGACACCGTTCTGGCGGAAAACCCGAATGAAGTGGCTGCCTTCCAAAACGGAAAAACCAAATTGTTCAGCTTTTTCATGGGACAGATCATGAAAAAAACCCGGGGCAAAGCTGATCCCAAAATCGTAACCCCTGTTTTACAATCCAAACTTGCATCGGAGAAATAAAGTGACATACTTTAAAACAATTATTTGTGTTCTGTGTTTTGTGATGCTTTCTTTTCCGGTTCTCCGTATGCCTGCAAATCATGTTGTTCCGGCTGCATCCAGTGCCCTGGCTGCCACTGACAGCCAAGATACAGCGGTCCAGCTGCCTGCCACCATTGCGGTGCTGCCCTTTTCCATCCATGCTTCTGAAGATTTTTCCCATATCCAAAAAGGGGTGGAGTATATGCTGCACTCCCGTCTTTCCTGGCCGGAGAAAGTCCGTGTAGTGCCCAGACAGAAGATACGCACTGTTTTAAACCAGGTGGACACAACAGACAAAAACCGGCTCATCAAACAGGTGGCAGACCAGACCGACAGCGATCTGATCCTGGAAGGCAGCATCACCAGACTTGCAGGATCTTTCAGCATTGATGCCATGGTGTATGATATGAAAAACAAGCGCTATATGACATTTTTTGAACAATCTGCAGACAGCGGCGAGCTGATCAGCAAAGTAGCCCAGGTTGCCGCCGGCATCAACAAGCAGGTGTTTGACCGCTCCACCATTACCTGGGAAAAAATGGAGCAGGAACGCCGGGCCCGGATCAATGAACTGAAGCGCAAAAACCCGGAATATCTGATGCAGAACCCCCAGTGGCAGCAGCAGGATGATTCTCCGGGCTGGAAAATCTGGAAATATTTGTTTTAGCGGTTAGCGGTTAGCTTTTAGCTGTTAGCCTGTTCAGACTACATCCCCCAGACCTTGATATCTGCTCCCTGGTATGTTTCAGTCCGGCGGAAGATCTTGTCTTCCCAGGGAACTTTTACATCACGGTTGAAGATCACCAGGTGGCCATCTTTCGTACCGCAGGTGTCCATGTAACCACGGGTCTGTTCCAGGCCCAGGGCAATGGTTTTTTCCAGGCTTTTGTGCAGCACTTTCAGCTCCACCACCACCTTCTGCACCGGGCCCTGCCACCGGGCCCAGTCCGGTTTCTCATCTTGTGCAGGTTCCAGGGGCCACAGCACCAGCAGGTCCACCCGCTGCCTGCCCAGGCCGTATTCCCTCTCGATCCTTCCCCCGGAATTGATAATCCGCTGGAGAAATGCCTGGAGCAGCAGCTGGGGCCCGGCTTCCTTGTACTGGAACCGCTCCAGCCAGTGTGCGGAATGCTTCTGGAAAAATTTCTGGAATGCGGCCATGAGTTTGTCCATATCCAGCCGGTTGTCCGGAGTGATATACCAGGCGGTCTGATGGGACAAAGTGATCTGCGTGCTGTACGTCAACATCCGGGGAATGATTTCCCGGTAAATGGGGTTGGCGATGGCAAGGTGGGGTTTGCTGCGGATCAGACCCAGATCTGTCACATACTGCACATCATCTTCGGGCAGGTCCCCCGCAGCATCCATCCACCCGCTTAAAATGCCTGCCACCACCCGATGCACCCGGGGCTCCTGCAGCTTGTCCCCCAGCTGGTCCAGGTGGGTTTCCCGCCTGAGGATCAGGTTCTCCTTTGCCTGGTCCACCATCTCTTTGTTAACAGGCCGGCTGCGGTCTCTGCCCTCTTTCATTTCAAAACAGACCTCATAGGCCAGGGCATTTACCAGCCAGGGTTGCCCCTGGCTCAGGTGCCAGATGCAGGAGACGGCATCCGGTGTGAACGCCTGGCCGGTCTCTGTGGTGTGCTGCTGCAAAAGAAACCGTACCTCATCTTTGATAAAATCACCCATGCGAAGGGATTTTGCCTTGATATTAAAGGCACTGCCGCCGGTGATGATCTCTCTGCCACTGCCGGAGTGAATCCGGTAGTCGCGCACATCCCGCACCCCGCACAGAACAATGGACGAGGGAAATTGTCCGGGGCGCTGGGGGTAACCCGAGCGGATCTGCCGCAGCACTGAAATCAGGGTGTCCCCCACCAGGGCATCGATCTCATCGATGACCAGCACCACCGGAAGGGCACTGGACTGACAAAACCGCGTCAGAGCCACTTTCAATGCGGCATGTTCACCAGATACAGATAACATTTCCGGCCAGTTTTCAGCCAGTAATGCATCCCCCAAATCCTGTAACGAACGCTCTGCCAGTTCCACCAGGATGTTTTGCATCCCCTTGGCCACATCTTCTCTGGCCGTCTGTGCCGTTTCCACATTGCAGTACAGTCCCCGGTACCGGCCCCCGGCATTCAGATAATCCACCAGTGTCAGCATGGACGTGGTCTTGCCGGTTTGACGAGGGGCATGCAGTACAAAATATTTTTCCTGGGCGATAAGGGTTTCGATCTCAAAAAGATCAAACCGTTGCAATGGCGGCACTGTATAATGCATTTTCTCGTTTATCGGTCCTGCTGTGTTGAAAAACCGCATATTGTTTGTTGTATCCTGTGTTTTATCCTGTTTCCTATTCGTTCTGGTAGTTGTCAGCATAATGCTGATTGTCTTTGTAATCAAGAAATAATAGGATATATTTTGTGCTTCTTTCCTTAAACAGGGCATTTGGAAGCCAAAAAGGCTGGTTTAAGAGCGAAAATCAACACAAAATATACGTTTTCTCTTACCATTTCAGGTAATTGACGAGGTCCGACCCATAAACAAATCCATAAACAACAATGGCCCGGTGATGAATATCACCGGGCCATTGTAAAATTCAGGTGGTTGCAGTAGAACAGTGGGAACTTCTAAATCAGATTATGTAATCCAGATTAGAAGTTAATCTGCCATTTGGCACCATAGTACAGGACTTCATCCTGACCAGTTTCTTCAAAATCGATCATACCGATTTCAGGGGTGATGAACACGCCGGGAGCCAGAGTAATGTTGGACTGCACATAGTAGGCCTGTACTTCGTCTGCCTCGGCACCAGAAACATCCAGTTCAGCTTCATTATAGCCGTAACCGACTTCAAAGGAAAACATGTCATTTGCCTGGAAACCAGCGGCAACAACAAATCCCATATTATCAACATCGCCTGCAGCACTGCCTTTACCATCACTTCCACCGGTATCAATCCAGATCATATCACCGGCATTCTGGCCTGCATACACGTTAGCATTAACAAAGGCAGCGCCGAAACGGGCTTTTCCACCAAGAGCAACAACCCAGGTATCAACATCAGTTCCGCCCAGTTCATAGGTCTGGTAACCAGCGGCAAAGTTAAGGCTGTAGGCATCCATTCTCAGGTCATAGCTGACTTCGACGGCAGGAAAATCAGTTTCTGCACCAGCTGGTGAAGAAGGATCTAATGCAGCAATCTGAAAACCACCGAATGTCAACTGGATCATGGATTCACGGCCACTATAAACACCACCGTAGGCGAGCAGGTTAGTATCAGCACCATACACCTGGGTGGAGGTGAATATATTCAGAGGAGAGTAGTGCTGACCAATACCCAGCTGGCCGCCACCAAAGTCCCATTCACCCCACAGGATACGGACATTGACGCCTGTCCCGTATTCAAAACGACCCATCAGATTATCAGAAACTTTTACATTGGCGCCGATACGGGCGTTGCCCTGCAGGCTCTGTGCGTAATTTGTGGTGTCAGCAAGATCAGAATCTGTATAAAATGTGGATACACGGGAAGATCCGTAAAAATTCCAGTCAGCCGCAGCTGCTGTCATTGCGGAACCTGCAACCAAAGCAAGGGCTGCAACCAAAACCATTAATTTTTTCATCTTTTTCTCCTTAAAATTTTTTAAATAACCACCTGAAATCCGTCAGCAGACCTTCCTTTTAAGGGCCTGCTGCCAAATCAGTTTCTCTTGTAGAGCAGTTTGCATGAACTTGTCAATCTTTTTTTTTATTTTTTCCCATTATTTCAATATTATTTCAATTCATAGGAAATAATGCTGGAAGCTTTGTCTTTGGCCAAAATAGCCAGTTTGTTCTGGGTAACCACTGATACGATGAGTTCTTCTTTGCCATCCCCGGTTATATCGGCAATGGCAAAATCACTGATCCATCCCTGGAGATCGCTGGTAGAAAAGATCGGTGCCAGGGCAATACCGTTCCAGGAAAGCACCTGGATTGTACCGTTTTTAAAGCGTTTGTATCTGCCCATTGAACCACCACCGAACTCATTGTTCTGTACCGCCAGAATTTCCGGTTTGTCATCTTCATTCATATCATAAAAGCATATTCTGGGATGAATATAGATCCGTTTCCGGTAAGAGGCATCTGTGTCATTTCTTGGCATAAGCCATACATGGGCGGTGCCCCCGTATTTTTGCGTACTTTCCCATTCAATGGCACCGCTGTCACTGGTCACCACCAGGCGGCCGAATTGGTTGATCATCACGTATTCATCAGCAGTATCGCTTGTAACAGGGCCTTTGGCCAGAGACAGTACAGATGTGTTTCTGGGAAACCGCATCTGCTTTTGCCTGGCATAGGAGGCACCTTCCGCCTGCATAATGGAAATACGTCCATCAAAGGGGCTGTTGCCGGTATACTGACCCAGGAGGGTGGGGTCGGTGTCCTGCGTCTGTATGACCCGGTAATAATAGGACTGGTTGTCCACCAGGGTCACATAATCAGATCCATTGTATTCCACCACAAAGGACTGGAGTCCGTCTCTATGGATGGTCAGGCTGCTGACAAAAATTTCCGGAAAACCGTTTCCGTTGATATCTGCTATGTCCAGGGATACGATGCGGTTGGTGGAAGCATATTCCAACTGCTTTTCCAGCACCAGCTGATTTCCTGACATCCGGTGGATCATAAGGGTGTCATCCGTGGCTGCCACCACCTGAATGGTGCCGTCTTTGTTCAGGTCTCCTGCTGCCATGGCAGTGATGACCCCTTCAAACTTCAAATGGGTGGCAAATCCCCTGGCTCCGGGCTGCTGGCGGTTGACAAACCCGCCCTGGTAAGCTGCGCCCTGCCCTGAACCCTGGAATCCCCCGGGAGCCTGTGGCCCTTCCGGGGTGGGCTGGACATATAATTCATTGGCAATGGACCGGTTGAACACCTTCTGGTTGATATCGCCGGCAAAAGTGTTCACCAGGGGGATCACATCCCCCATATTATTGCTCTGTTCAAAAAAAGTCAGGGCCGGCTTGTCTTCGGTGAGATCCACCATGGCGGCATCCAGGCTCACACTTTCCCCGAAATGGGTCAAACTGCCGAACAGCACATAATCCGCTCCCAGCTGTTCCCCGATGGCCCGAGCCCGGTCTTGGGTCAGGGCGGTTGCGGTATCTGCGGATGCCCGGGCCATGGCCGCATCAACAGTAGCCCGGTCCAGCACATCCACATTGCCCGGATCTGAAAGGCGGGATGACAGCATGGAAAAAAGCCCGTTCTGCAAAAAGGTCAGATCCTGGGGGGAATTCATGGCAAAGGGAAGAATGGCCACGGTTTTGGGTGCAGCACCTGCCGCCGGACAGATGATACCCAGCATAAAAATAAAAACAATGCATCCGACCGATGCGGCTAATCGTCTGAATCTCAAAGTAACACTCCTTCAATATCGGGCCAGTGGGGTCAGGCCTGACCCCCGGACCTCATTCAATCATTTTGGATCTTACATTTCACGGCACTATATATCAACCGTACACATCAGACAACCCTTTTGAACAGCTTTTCCATCCGGGTTTTATCAAAGCTCACCATGGTGGGCCTGCCGTGGGGACAGTGAAAGGGATTGTCACAGGCAAAAAGATCTTTTACAAGGGATTCCATCTCCCGCAGAGACATGGATTTATTGGCCTGAACAGCATGGTGGCAGGCCATGGAGATAAGACAGTTTTCCCGCCATTGTTCTTTGACAGCAGCATCACTGGTTTCCATAAGGGTTTCCACAATACCATGGACCAGAGATGTCACCGGTTTTTGGGAAAGAAGGCCGGGCACTGCCTTGACCACAAAGGTGGTGCCCCCGAAGGGTTCGATGACCAGGCCCAGGGCTTCGAGGTCCGCCAGGATGTTTGATAAAAGATCGGCCTCTCCTGCGCCAAGTTCCAGAGTTTCCGGCACCAGGAGAAACTGGCTGTCCCTGGGCAGATGGGTATGCCGGTGTTTGAGTTTCTCATACACCACCCGCTCATGGGCTGCATGCTGGTCCACCAGCATAAGCCGGTCTTCCTGCTCAGCCAGGATATATGTGCCCATGACCTGGCCAAAGATAGTCGGCAGTTTTTTTTCCGAAATCCCGGTGACGGTTTCAGAGGATCTGTCCCGGGGTGTCGGTGCAAAAAAAGGGGGTTCATCCGGTGTGACCGGATCTGGTTTTTCGTTTGCATCTGTTTTTTGTGCTGCAGCCTCCGATGCAAAAAAAGGAGTCCCTTCAGGTTCAGATCTTCGTTTTGGGCCCCAGGAAATGGCAGACTGGACTGCCTGAAGACCGAAATCCTGTGCAAACCCTGTTTTTTCCCGGACATCCGATACACGTGATCCGGGCACAGGGCGTGATCCGGCATAGGCGGCAACATTCTGCTGGGCCGCCTTCAGGGCGGTGGCTACGGCTTGTGCCACTGCCTGGTACACCGGCTGAGGAGACAAAAACTTGATCTCTCGTTTGGATGGATGGACATTCACATCCACCTGGTCAAAGGGCAGTTCGCAGCAGATCACTGCCACAGGAAACCGGCCTTTCATGATCCGGCCTTCAAATCCCCGGAACACCGCTGCCACGATGCCTTTGTCATACACCAGGCGGTTGTTCACAAACAAATAAATCCGGTTGGCTGTGGACCTTGTCACTGCCGGATTGGCGCAGACCCCGGATATACTGATATCTGCAGCCGTATATGCCAGAGGATACAGCTGGTCTGCCACATCCTTTCCCAGCACCAGCATGGCCCGGTGCAAAAGATCCTGGTCAGGGGGAAAATGCCTGACCAATTTGCCGTTGACAACCATTTTAAATCCCACACCCGGATTGCCCAGGGCCATGCCGGAAATGGTATCTGTAATATGACCGGCTTCCGTGGTGTCTGCCTTGAGAAATTTTCTGCGGGCAGGGGTGTTGAAAAACAGGTGTTTCACTTCCACCAGGGTGCCGGCCGGGGCACCGGTTTCCGACACCTGCAACAATTTTCCCCCGGCCATTTCCACCCGGACGGCGGTATCAAATTCTTTGGGTTTTGTCACAAGACAGAATCTGGAAACCGATGCAATGGAGGGCAAGGCTTCTCCTCTGAACCCGAAAGTGCCAATGGAAAACAAGTCTGTCTGGTCAAAGATCTTGCTGGTGGCATACCGCTCAATGGCCAGCAGGGCCTGATCCCGGGACAGCCCTGCCCCATCGTCAGCCACCCGGATCACAGACTTGCCCCCTTTTTCAATCTCAATGGTAATGCGGGCAGCGCCTGCATCAATACTGTTTTCCACCAGCTCCTTGACCACGGATGCCGGCCGCTGCACCACCTCTCCGGCAGCTATCTGGTTGGACAGAATCTCCGGCAGAATACGGATCATTTATGTTTCCTGTTTCACAAACCGCAGCAGGAATTCAGAGTCTTTGGGGCTCAGGTCAAACTGCAGGGATGCTGCCTCAGCCAGTTTTTCCACCGGGGTGTCAGGAGATTTTTTCCGCTGTTCACTGACCCACTGGATCGCTTTTTTCAATGCTTCTCCCTGGGGCTGGACATTGCTCATGGTTTTTTTCCTTTATATCTTTAAAGCGTTGGGAACCGCCGGTTCAGGCAAAGGGATTTTTCAATCCCGTATCCCGCCCGCACCAGAGACAGTTCATCAAACCGGCCTGCCATCATCTGAATGCCTATGGGAAGGCCGTTTGCTGAAAATCCGCCGGGAACAGATATGCCGGGCACCCCGGCCATATTGGCGGATAAGGTGAATATATCGGTCAGGTACATGGTAAGCGGATCATCCACTTTTTCTCCTAAGCGAAACGCAGGTGTTGGTGCCACCGGTGACAAAAGGATGTCACACACGTCAAATGCCCGGGAAAAATCTTCCATGATCAAAGCCCGAACCTGGGAGGCTTTGCCGTAATAGGCCTCATAATACCCGGCAGACAGGGCATAGGTACCGATGATGATCCTGCGCTGCACCTCCTTTCCGAACCCTTCGGATCTGGTCTGCTTGTACATGTCAATAAGATCATCTGCCTGGTGGGCCCTGAACCCGTATTTGACCCCGTCAAACCGGGCCAGGTTGGAACTGGCCTCACACGGGGCAATGATATAATAGGCTGCCACCACATAGGCTGTATGGGGCAATGAGACCTCCACAATTTTTGCCCCCAGATCCTTGAGCACCTGCCTGGCATTGTCAAACACTGCCAGCACATCCGGATCAACGCCTTCCATGCCCAGGTATTCTCTGGGGATACCCACGGTCATGCCCCGGAGGCTGTGTTTGTCAAAAGCAGCCAGACCTGTGGTAAAATCCGGAACATCTTTGGAGGCACTGGTGGAATCCAGAGGATCATGGCCGGCTATCAGGTTCATTATCAGGGCGGCATCTTCCACGGTGCGGGCAATGGGGCCGATCTGGTCCAGAGAAGAGGCATAGGAAACCAGACCGAATCGGGATACCCGGCCATAGGTGGGTTTGAGTCCCACAACCCCGCAATGGGAGGCGGGCTGGCGGATGGATCCGCCGGTATCTGTTGCCAGCGCAGCACTGCAGAACTGCGATGCCACAGCAGCAGCAGACCCGCCGCTGGAGCCGCCCGGCACATATTTTTCGTTCCAGGGGTTTTTGGTGGGAAAATAACCGGAATTTTCCGTGGATGATCCCATGCCGAACTCATCCATATTGGTTTTACCAAGGATGACCCCCCGGGCCTGCCGGAATTTTTTCACCACAGTGGCATCATATCGGGGAACAAAATTATCCAGAATTCTGGACCCGCAGCTGGTACGCATCCCTTTGGTGCACAACAGGTCTTTCATGGCCATGGGGATACCGGCAAAAGCCGTCTGAATGCCGGCAGCTATCTGCTGGTCGGCAGCATCGGCCTGGGCCAGGGCATCAGCACTGTCCAAAAAGGCAAAGCTTTTGATGGTATCATCATGGGCGGCAATGCGGTCCAGCAGTGAGCCGGTGAGTTCCCTGGAGGATATTTTTTTTTCATCCAGCAGGCGGCGGGCGTCTGCCAGGGTCAATGTATGTAAATCCATGTATTTTTTCCTTATGTCATCTGCCGGGCTGTTTCACTACCCTGGGTACCAGATAATAATCATCTTCTTTGTGCGGGGCATTGGCCAGGGTCACATCAGGGCCGGGACTGGGACAAACCGTATCTTCGCGCAGTACATTTTCCATGAACGCGGCACCGGATACCGGTTTGACATCCTGTACATCCACATGGGCCAGTTTGTCCATATAATCCAGAATACCGCTCAATTGTTCACAAAGGGATGCTTTGCTCTGGTCGTCGATTTCAAGGCGGGCCAGGTGGGCGATGTTTTCAACTTCCTGTGGTGAAATTTTCATGCTTATTCCTTTTTAATAATCATGCCGTTGATACCGGCCTGGTTCAATTTTTCAAGATACCGGCGCGCTGCATCCCGGGTGGCAAATGCCCCCACACGCACCCGGTACCAGGTCACCCCATCTATTTTTTTGCTGGTACGCATGGCGGTAAATCCTTTTTCATCCAGGACCGCTGTCTGGGTGACAGCATCTTTAAAGGATTTAAATGCTGCCACCTGGATGGTATAATCCCCAACGGTTCCCATAGCAGAATCTGGTGCATTTTTTTCAGGTGCCGAAGCTGTGCGGGATCCGGCAGGTGCCGATTTTTCATCTGCAGCATCATCCCTGGCTGTGGCAGATGCCTTGAATGTGGCTGCTTTTTTACTGGTTTTCACAGGAACCGGCTCCGGGCCTGTGGTTTTTGGTGCAGGGGGCACCCGGGTATCTGTGGTTTCCTGCTGCATTTTTTTTGCCTCCAGGGGTTTGTTTTCCTCTTTTCCCGGGATCACCTCTACTGCCAGTGCCTGCATATCATCCGGCTTGACAGGTTCGTTAAGTGCCTCAAAATAATGCAGCGCAATTTTCTTATCCGGATCTTGCGGGTTTTCTGCCTTTTGTGTTTTCTGGACCATGGCCTGGAGCCGTTCCTGAAAACTGTGGGTTTCAAAAGTTATGGGGGCAGTGCCCCGGCCCACCATGATCCCCAGCAAAAACATCCATGCGCCGATAAATATATAAATGGTATATTTTATGGCCCCCTTAAAGGACATGGTCACATTCTTTCAGGTGCAGACACCCCTAAAAGTGCAAGTCCGTTGCGGATCACTTTTTTCACGGCCAGCACCAGACTGAGCCGGGCCCCGGACAACGCAATATCTTCAGTGATCACCTTATGCCGGTTGTAATAAGCATGAAAAGCAGATGCCAGGGACATCAGATAGGTGAAAATCACATGGGGGTGGCAGGTGGCAGCACTTTTTTCCACCTGTTCGGGAAACCCTGCCAGAATTTTGATCAGATTGATCTCTTCGGGTTCCACCAGATGCGACAGATTTTTGCCCCGGGTAAAATCGTTGTCCTCCACCAGGTTCCGATCCAATGCCTTGGACAAAATACCTGCAATGCGTGCATGGACATACTGGACATAATAGACCGGGTTGTCACTGCTTTTCTGCTTTGCCACTTCCAGATCAAAATCCAGGCCCGAGTCATAGCTGCGGCTTAAAAACATAAACCGTGCCGCATCTATTCCCACCTCATCCACAATATCTTTCAGGGTGACAAATTCTCCGGCCCGGGTGGACATCTGGACGGGACTGCCTCCCCGAAGCAGGTTCACCAGCTGCACCAGAATGACCTGAAACTGGTCACGGCTTTTGCCCAGCGCCACCACAGAGGCTGCCATGCGGTTGATATATCCGTGGTGGTCCGCACCCCAGACATCGATGACCCGGTGAAATCCGCGTTCAAATTTTTCCTGGTGATAGGCAATATCCGAGGCAAAATATGTGGTCATTTTATTGCTTCTCACCACCACCCGGTCTTTTTCATCCCCGAAATCCCGGGTCCTGAACCACAGGGCCCCGTCTTTTTCATACACCAAATCTTTTGCCTGAAGATCTGCCAGGGTCTCTGCAAGCCGGCCGGAATCATACAGACTCTGCTCACTGAACCATTTGTCAAAAATCACGCCAAAAGCGGCCAGATCCCTGCGGATGCCTTCTAGTATCTGCTGTGCCGCATACCTGGCACACACGGCAATGCCGGCCTCATCACTTTGGTTTACAAAATCCGGGCCCTGGCGTTCAAGAACCTGGCGGGCCAGATCTCGGATATATTCCCCCTTGTAACAGTCATCGGGAAAATCACCCCTGCGGCCGGAAATTTCCAGCAGCCTGAACCAGACCGATGTGCCCAGGGTTTTGATCTGCCGGCCGGAATCATTGATATAATATTCTTTGGAAACCTTGAATCCGGCAAAAGCAAGAATATTTCCCACGGCATCTCCCACGGCAGCGCCTCTGCCATGTCCCACATGCAGAGGTCCTGTGGGGTTGGCAGAGACAAATTCCACCTGGACCGGTTCATTTCGGCCAAAGTTGGAGGATCCGTAACCAATATCTTGTGCAAGTATCTGGTCCACCTTCGGGTGCCAGGCCGATGGCTGCAGGAAAAAATTGATAAACCCGGGACCGGCCACTTCCACTTTTTCAATAAATGCTGCATGCTCCATTGCTGCAACAATAGTATGGGCAATTTTTTTGGGGGGCATTTTCTGGATGCCTGCCGATACCATGGCAAAATTGGTGGACAAGTCCCCTTGGGAAGCATGTTTAGGGGCTTCTATTTCCATTTCCGGCATCTGGTCACAAGGCAGCATGCCGGTGTCAAACGCCTTTTTTGCGGCGGTTTGAACGATTTCTTTTACTGTATTTTTCATATGGCCTGGTTTGGCATCTGCCTTCTAATTTTCGTGTTCAGAAGTATCTTCCGGTGTAAATCTCGGGGTATCATCTTCAGAATCGATTTCCTTTATTTCATCTTCTTTGGAATCACCATCTTCATCCAGGAGTGCATCCAGTTCAACATCTTCATCTTCCAGCGCAAATTCTTCCTCTTCAGGCAGGGTTTCAGAATCCTTGAACTCCACTATGACCTTATCCTGGGTTGTGTCTGTGAAAAAATCAAGGGTTTCCCCATGGAGCTTGATACACAGATCCCGGGTGGGAAAAAAAGACCTGCGCCGCAGCAACCGGGTAAAAGGGTCCAGACCCTCCTTTGCTGCAGCAGCCATCTGTGCAAGATCATATTTTTCCTCATGCAGGGGCATGACAACCCCGGGATCCACTTCACTGGATTCCAGGACCGTTAAAATATTGTCTTTCACATTTTTTTCAAAACGAATTTTTTGTTTCATCTATTTTTCTCCTGTAAAAAGCATTGTCCTAAAACCCCTTAATATAGCGCAACCATTCTTTGTGTCAACAACAAGATGCGCCATTAAAAATCCAAGTTAGGTATTGACCTGTTTTGCACAAGATGATATAAATCTTTGGTTAATTTTTGGAGGAGTGGCCGAGCGGCTGAAGGCGGCGGTCTTGAAAACCGTTAAGTGTCAAAGCTTCGTGGGTTCGAATCCTACCTCCTCCGCCACAAAAAAATTGTCACGGAGAAATGGCCGAGTGGCTGAAGGCGCTCGCCTGCTAAGCGAGTATGGGGGTAACACTCCATCGAGAGTTCGAATCTCTCTTTCTCCGCCACAGTCAAGGGTCTTCGGATTTGATATGATCAATCTGGAGACCCTTTTTTTGTCTGTAAGGTGTAAATTCTGGTGTGAAAAAAATATTTTTATGCAGGTTTTAACAATGAGTACACCTGCATGGGATTATTGATGCCTTTCAACAAAACCTTATCCCTGTCATATACCGGCCACAGGCCATCGATCAGATCTCTGGTGGCCTGGTTTACCAGAATATCACCGCCTGTGGCATAATCAGACAGGCGCGAAGCAATATTGGTCACAGACCCGGACGCGGTAAAGGTCATGCGGGTATCCAAAAGACCTTTGAATCTGGTCATACCCACCAGTGCGGTACCGGAACTGATCCCCATGTTCACCTCCAGGGCCTCCATGTCTGAAAAAAGTTTCTCTCTGGAAATGGACTGGTTGACCGACCGGCTTCTGGCTGCGATTTCAAAGGCGGCTTTCACTGCATTCATGGCATTGGTTTTCGGGTCATGGTCCTTGAAAATAATCATGAACGCATCCCCGCTGGTTTCATTTATCTCACCGTGGGACCGGTGTATAGGGTCCACAAAACTGGAAAACAATTTTTCAATAATGGCGTTTACTTCCTGCTCAGACCGGCTGGCACTCAGGGCCGTATACCCCTCCAGATCCAGAAACAGCACACTGACATGTTTTTGTTCTTTTTCCCGGGTCAGAAGATCCGGATTCCTGTCCGCCATCTGGCGCACCGATCCCGGGATAAAAGCAGACAGGTTGGCCAGGGTCTGGCTGATGCGGATTTTTTCTCTGGTGATTTCCCACTGCCTTTTGGCATTTAATATGATGGTACCCAAAATGCCGGCAAAATCCCGGATCAGATAAAAATCTTTGCGGGTATACCGGGTCATGGGCTGGATCACCACACTGATAATGGCCAGGATCCGGTCTTCCACAAACACGGGCATGGCATATTCCGGACCCACTGCCACCCGGGTGCCATCCGGTCTGACTATCGGTTCACTGTTGGAAACCACCACAGCATTTTTTTTGCTGATGGCCCGTTGTACAGCCGGCCGGACCCGTTTGCAGGACTGACAGTTCACAGGCTGCTCATACAAAGCGCACTGCAGCGGGCTTGTGTACTGCTGTGCATCCGGATCCAGCAGCAGAATACAGACCTCCATGGCACTGGGAATAAGATTGCGCAGCTCTTCGCGCACGGTTTCAATAATCTCACTGACATCCATGAGCGGGGCGATCTTTTTGATCAGATCCTGCTGGACATGAAAGCGTTCCTTGTAATAATGGTCCATTTTCCGCCTTTTTGTATTCACTGTTTGCCCTGGATCCTCCTGGTTTTAAAAATGCCAGGTCATTGTGCCTAACCAGATATCAATACCGTCATTGGGGGATTTAATGGAGGCATTGGAATAATGCATATACCCCAGCTTGATGTCAATATGATTAATAAAAACACCAAGACTGATGCGGTCTTCAAACTGAAAATTGGTGGAAAGATTTCTGCCGGCTATTTTGTAGTCATCATCCTGTCTTTTTTTGTGCAACCGCAGCCACATGTAAATTATCCCGGTGTGTATCACAAAAAACAACTTTGTGGATAGACCAAACTTCAAAAAAGAAAAGGGATGGTCAGTTCCCCACCAAAGGGAGCATTCAGACAAGATTTTTCGATACTATATCATATCACCCGCACCTTATCAGGGTTTGTGCCAAACGGATTTTTTACTTACGATTGCCCGCAAACAGCATGCTTTTACCCTTGACATAAAATTTGAGTAAGTTTATATCCTTCTAAAAATTGTTACAGGGCACTATTGTTGAACAAACCAGGGAATTGCCATAAACAAATGACATTAAAACAGACGATCGAAGACAACCACACCATATTGCTGAAAAAATGGTTTCAGGCAACCATTGATACCTATCCCGCCCAGAGCGCAAAAATTCTGGGCAAAGATGTCGACCGGTTCGACAATCCCGTGGGTGCGGTCACCAGAGAATCTTTGGAAGACATCTTGCATCTGCTGGCCTCCGATTATACCAGTGACGCCCTTGAAAAGGCACTGGATCCGGTCATCCGTATCCGGGCGGTCCAGGCATTTTCAGCAGCCGATGCTGTCAGCTTTATTCTTGCCCTTAAAAACATTGGTGAAACAGTCATGGATTCATCCTTTTTCCGGGAATTTGACCGGATGGTGGACCAGGTCCTTCTGGCCGGGTTCAACCGGCTGATGAAATGCAGAGAAGATATATTCCTTTTAAAGGCCACAGAAAGCAAACGGCGCATTCATGCAGCCTTTGAAAGGGCAGGTTTGGTAAAGGAGCTTAAGGAGGAAGACCTGCTTGGCTCGAAAAAATCTTAACATGCATGACAAAATTTAAGGTTTGTCATGCATACAATCTATGAGGTGGTTATAACATGACACAAAAGTACTTGATCCCCCTGACAGCAGTATTTCTGCTTTTTCTCGTGGCGTACACAGGGGCGGGAGCAGGACTTGGGTGGTTCTTCGGGATTGTAGTTCCCTACCTGGCAGTGCTGGCCTTTTTGGTCGGCTTTGTCGTTAAAGTGATGGGATGGACAGCGTCTGCTGTTCCTTTCAGAATCCCCACAACCTGCGGACAGCAAAAGTCACTTCCCTGGATTAAACAAAACCCCATTGACAATCCGGATACGTCATCTGGTGTGTTTGTCCGGATGCTTCTGGAGATATTTGCCTTCCGGTCGCTTTTCCGTAACACCAAAGCAGCATTCAACCGCAATGCATCCAACAGGATCATCTATTCCTGGGAGATTTTTCTGTGGGTGGCGGCCCTGGCTTTCCATTACGCATTTCTGGTGGTGGTGCTGCGGCATTTCAGATTTTTCACCGCCCCGGTGCCCGGTGCCGTTCAGTTTTTAGAAGCCCTGGACGGTATTGTGCAGGTGGGTCTGCCCGGGTTGTTTTTATCCGGCGTGGTCCTGCCGGCAGCCGCCCTGTTTCTTCTGGCACGCCGGCTGTTTGATGCCAAAGTGAAATATATGTCCCGGGCATCTGATTATTTTCCCTTGTTTCTGATCCTGGGCATTGCCGCCACCGGCATATCCATGCGGTATTTCACCAAGGTGGATGTCACCGGTATCAAGGAGATGACCATGGGTCTGGTTACCTTCAGTCCTGTCATCCCTGACGGAATAGGCGGACTGTTTTACGGCCATCTGTTCCTGGTCAGTATTCTGTTTGCCTATTTTCCGGCCAGCAAGCTCATGCATCTGGGGGGCGTATTCCTGAGCCCCACACGGAACATGGCCAATAATACCCGGGCCAGAAGACATATCAATCCCTGGAATTATGATGTGCCTATCCATACCTACGAAGAATATGAAGATCACTTCAGAGACAAAATGATTGAAGCTGGTTTGCCAGTGGATAAGAAGGAGTAATCAATGGCCGACGAAATTACACCAGATGAACTGCTGGATAAAATAGACTATGGCACACCATCCGGGGACTGGATGGATACCACCAAGTCCGTTCAAATCCGGCCCGGCATGTACTGCTACGCAGCCAAGGCTGAAAGCGTTGAGACACTGGGGCTGCCCAATGCCAGGCCCTGGAACCCCGTTGAAGATGACTGGAAACTGCCGGACGACTGGCAGCAGATCCTGCATGAGGGCATAAAGGAACGCCTGGAGCGTTTCCGGACATTCAAAATCTTCATGGATGTGTGTGTGCGCTGCGGTGCCTGTGCAGATAAATGCCATTTCTTCCTGGGCACAGGCGACCCCAAAAACATGCCGGTGCTCCGGTCCGAACTGCTCAGATCGGTTTACAGAAATGATTTTACCACCGCCGGAAAAATTTTACAAAAAATTCCCGGGGGCCAGCGCCTTGGGGGAAACCGTCCCCTGACCCTGGATGCGCTCAAAGAGATGTGGTATTATTTTTTCCAGTGCACAGAATGCCGCAGATGCTCGGTGTTCTGCCCCTACGGTATTGACACTGCGGAAATCACCATCATGGCAAGGGAGCTGTTCAATCTTATCGGACTGAACATCGACTGGATCGCCACCCCGGTGTCCAACTGCTATCAGACCGGGAACCACCTGGGGATTCAGCCCCATGCATTCAAGGACATGCTGGAATTTTTTGTGGAAGACATCGAAGATATCACCGGTGTGGACTGCACGCCCAATTTCCAGAAAAAAGGGGCGGACATCCTGTTCATCACCCCGTCAGGCGATGTATTTGCCGATCCCGGCACCTATACCTGCCAGGGATATCTGATCCTGTTTCAGTATCTCAAGGAAAAATACGGACTTGATGTAACCTGGTCCACCTATGCGTCTGAAGGCGGCAACTTCGGGTTTTTCACTTCCCATGAGACCATGAAGCGGCTCAACGCCAAAATGTATGCCGAGGCAAAGCGCCTGGGAGTCAAATGGATTTTGGGGGGAGAGTGCGGTCACATGTGGCGGGTCATCCACCAGTACATGGATACCATGAACGGCCCTGCCGATTTTCTGGAAGTACCGGTGAACCCCATCACCGGGACCCGGTTTGACAATGCCGCTTCCACCAAGATGGTGCACATCACCGAATTTACAGCAGACCTGATCAAACACGGCAAACTGGAACTGGACAAAAGCAGAAACGCCAACCGGATCATGACCTTTCATGATTCCTGCAACCCTGCCAGGGGTATGGGCCTTTTGGACGAACCCCGGTATGTGATCAACAACGTGTGCGACAATTTTTATGAAATGCCGCCCAACACCATCCGGGAAAACACCTTCTGCTGCGGCTCCGGTGCCGGGCTCAACGCAGGGGAAAACATGGAGCTGCGCATGGCGGGCGCCCTGCCCCGGGCAACCGCCCTGAAATTTGTCCATGAAAAATTCGGGGTCAACACCCTGGGTACCATCTGTGCCATCGACCGGGCCGCTTTGTCCACCTTATGTGAATACTGGGTACCGGATGTGGAAGTGGCAGGCATCCATGAACTGGTGGGTAACGCGTTGATCCTGCCGGGTGAAAAAGAACGTACCGAAGACCTGAGAATGGAACCGCTGCCAGGTTGCGAAGAGGAGGAATAAAATGACAAATAAATGGATCGTTACCGGACTGGCTGTCTTTGTTCTGGCCGTGCTCTCACCGTTCTGGTTCAACATGGTGACCACCACCCAGGCCGCACCCGAACCCGAGCTGCTGGGTCCTGCCAAAGAGGCCAGAAAATGTGTCCTGGACAAATATGAAATGCGGGCCAACCACATGTCTTTGCTGGATGAATGGCGGGATGCAGTGGTACGGGATGCCGACCGGATCTATGTGGCTGCCAACGGCAAATCCTTTCACATGAGCCTGTCCACAGGAGAAAATTCCTGCCTGGGCTGCCATGAAGACAAGGAAAAATTCTGTGACTCCTGTCATACCTATACATCGGTGAACCCATATTGCTGGGAATGTCACACAAACCCCAAGGAGATTGAATGATGGAAAAGAGCAGAAGAAGCTTTCTGAAAGTTGCAGGCATTGCCGCCATCGGGTTGGGTGCTGCTCCGGCAATGAACTTTGCTGCATTGGATTCCAATGGTCCGGCCCTGCCCGTGAAAAAGAAAAATGAAAATGCCCTTCATGCAAAACGCTGGGGCATGGTCATTCATATAGACAAAGTGACCGACAAGATTGCAAAAAAGATCTCCAATGCCTGCCATATTCAACATAATGTGCCGGATTTTACCCATGAAGTGGATACACAAAAATTTCCCGATATCCGTCCGGTAAACCCTGACCAGGAAATAAAATGGCTCTGGAAGGAAAAATTTCATTATGCATTTCCAGACAAGGGCGATGAATTTTTGGCAGAAAAATTTGAACATCTGCCGTTCATGGTGTTATGCAATCACTGCAAAGATGCCCCCTGCGTCCAGGCATGCCCCACCCAGGCCACTTTTTCCCGGGAAGACGGCATTGTATTGATGGATTTTCACCGGTGTATCGGATGCCGGTTCTGCATGGCAGCCTGCCCTTACGGTTCCCGGAGTTTCAACTTCAGGGATCCCAGGCCGTTCATTGCACAAATCGATCCGGATTTCCCCGTCCGATCCAAAGGGGTGGTGGAAAAATGCAACCTGTGTGCCGAACGTCTGGCAAAAGGAGAACTTCCCCATTGTGTGGAAGCCTCTGAAGGTGCCCTTGTGGTGGGAGACCTGGAAGATCCTGAATCAGAAGTCAGGAAACTTCTCAAGGAACATTATTCAATCAGACGTAAACAGTCTCTGGGTACGGAACCCTCTGTTTACTACATCGTTTAAGAGAGGCGCGTATGCTTGAAATAGCGACTAAAGGAACGAAAAATTATTGGTTGTGGATCGCCTTTCTGCTTATCGTGATCGGTGCAGGAACGGTGGCGTATCTGGATCAGTTCTTCAACGGCCTGATGATCACAGGCATGAGCAGAGATGTCTCCTGGGGGTTTTATATTGCCAACTTCACCTTTCTGGTGGGGGTGGCAGCAGGAGGGGTCATGGTGGTCATTCCCTATTACCTGCATGATTATGAAAAATTCCACCGGATCACCATCCTGGGGGAATTTCTGGCCGTGGCCAGCCTGATCATGTGCCTGTTGTTCATCATCGTGGATCTGGGCCAGCCGGTACGCATGCTCAATGTACTGTTGTATCCCACCCCCCATTCCATGCTGTTTTATGACATGATTGTCCTGAACGGGTATCTGTTTTTAAACATTGTCATCGGCTGGAAGATACTGGAGGCGGAACGAAACCAGGTCAAACCCCCGGCATGGACAAAACCTTTGATTTATCTGTCCATTCCCTTTGCCATCGGTATCCATACGGTCACAGCCTACCTGTACTGCGGCCTGCCTGGAAGGGGCTACTGGCTTACTGCCATTCTGGCCCCCAGATTTCTGGCATCAGCCTTTGCTGCCGGACCCGCATTTCTGATCATTTTATGCTATATCATCAGAAAATTCACCAAGTTCGATCCAGGCTGGGATGCCATGCAGACCCTGTCCAAGATTGTCTGCTACGCCATTATCGCCAATCTGTTCTTCTTTTTGTGCGAGGTATTCGTGGTGTATTATTCAGGCATTCCCGGACATCAATCCCATCTGCAGTACCTTTTGTTCGGTTACCACGGATACAATGCCCTGGTGCCCTGGATGTGGAGCGGGTTTATCCTCATGACCGTCGGTGCTGTTCTGCTGATCATCCCCAAACTCAGGCGCAATTATATACTGCTGCCGGTTGCCTGCGCCATGATCTTTATCGGTGCCTGGATCGACAAGGGCATGGGCATGATCTCCGGGGGATTTGTTCCCTCTCCGCTGCACCATGTGACGGAATACACCCCCACAGGGCAGGAGATTGTTATTACCCTGGGTGTTTATGCCACAGGATTTCTGGTGCTCACCATCCTGTACAAACTGGCCACCAAAGTCAAAGAAGAGGTGGGCGGCTGATGTGCTGATACCGTGACATCGCTTTTGCTGCAATATGTGACATGCACACCAGGGGAGAGCCCGAAGGCCCTTCCCTGGTGTTATTTTATATAATGAATGCACAGATGTTTCAAAACCGGAAAAAGGATCCGGATGAAATCTTCCCGGAAACCTTGAAAAACCGCTTTCTGGCCGCCATTTTTCAAAAAGACCATCAGGCTGCCGGAAAGGTCTATCATGCCATAGTGGACCAGGCCCTGCTGACACAACCGCCTCTTTCGGAAAATTCGGAAAAATTACTGCGCCAGATCCAGACCGCTTTCCGGCGGTTCAGGCCTTTTCTGGTTCCTGAGAAAAACCGGCTTTCCGATCTGTATACGGATCTGAACAGGCTGTTGGCTGGCATAGCCGGATCTGCGGGGAAAAGCGTTTGCCATGTGAAGTTTGCCGACTGGGAAACCCGCATGGACCTGTTGCCCTGGCAGATGGACAAGGTATGTGAAACCGCCATCACCGTGCAACTGACCTCGGGGTGTTCCAATTTCTGCCGCAGGTGCAATGAATGGGCACTGCCGGGCATCAGGGCACATTTTTCATATGCTGCAGCCAGACAGATCCTGCACCTGCTTGTGGAACAAAACAATACAGATGCCGCCCTTTACGGGGCATCAGACCCGCTGGACTGGGAAGACGGCACCCATACCCTGGCGGATCTGCTCATGCCCTTTTGTTTCAGCACCGGTTTCAGTCTTTTGACCAAGATTCCCAGAACCAGAGGCCGGGTATTAAAAAAACTGGTCCACCACGGGATAAGCCTGTCTGTGAGCGTGACTGCAGCAAACAGAGACCGTATCACTGCATTGGAGACCCGGGCCGGCATACACCTGCAAAAGCAGCATGATTCCGATGACCTGCTCATTGCCGCCGGCCTGGATGAGGATTTCACCACTGTAAAATCTTCCATCACGGATGCCTATGGCACGGAAATCACTCCTGAAGGGGTGTTTATCATCATCCCCACATTTACCAGTGCCCTGCACCCCATGGGCCACAAAAAAATACCTGTCACCAGGAACACCCGATTTTTTCCGGTAAAAAGAATCGGCCGTCAGGCCCTGCTGGTGGATTATTTCAAACCCCTGGAAGTGGTGGGAGAAAAAAACCGGTCATTTCACCTGTCCGCGCTGCTGGATATCCAGGTGGAAACCCTTCTTCTGGATAACGGTTCCATGGACCTGTCACCCCCTGGTATGCGGAACCTGAAAGAATATTTCACCATTTTTGATGAAACCGCCCGGCTGCGGCGCAAACAGATGACCAGATCGGTTATCAGGGGACTGAAAAAACATTTTTTTTCTGACGGCAGGTACAGGGATCTGGATCCTGCCAAAAAACGGCAATACCGGCATAAAATTGCAGTACACAGGGATTTTTGCAAAAAAAAAACGGTAAACGCATCCCGTATCAGTGCTGCGGCATTTTTCCTGCGGTCAGTCAGAGATTATCTGGCAGCCAATGAAGACAAAACAGCCATCATTGCCCATTTGATTACACCGGAAGCTGACCGGCTGGAACAATGCTATGGCAGGATCGCACGGGCCTCAAACCCGGAACAGCAGTTTTCCAGTGATTTTTGTGATTTTTTTGAAATGTTCCGGTTTTATGCCACCGCCCTTGTGTTTGGCCGCCATAAACAGGCAGCAGATCGGTTTATCCGGGCCAATCCAGCAATCTATGATCCGGTGGCGGAGCGCTTTATGCCGTCCCGGTGAAGCAGTCTGCAGACACGTCCACGGCTATCTGCCGTATTTAAATCCCGGCTGCACCTTGATAAGTTTTTTGGTATAAGGATGTTCCGGATGTCGGATAATATTTTCTGCGGTATTGACCTCAACAATATGGCCTTCGTTTATGACCGCAATCCTGTCACAAAGGTATCTGGCAGCCGCCAGGTTATGGGTGATAAACAAAAAGGTCATGCCAAAGGTGGTTTTGATATCCATCAAAAGCTTGAACAACTGGATGGCAATGGTGGCATCCAGCATGGAGGTGGGTTCATCTGCCACGATAAATTCCGGCTCCACCACAATGGCCCGGGCAATGGCCACCCGCTGGCGCTGGCCACCGGAAAGCTGGTGGGGATACCGGTTATAAAAGGATTTTCCCGGAGACAATCCCACGGTTTCAAGGGTGTGGATCACCTTTTCCATCCGGGATTCAGGGGTACCGATCTTCTGCACCACCAGCGGTTCCATAACCGTTTCTGCAATAGACAGGTGGGAATTGAGGCTCTGGTAAGGATCTTGAAAAATCATCTGCACCCTGGAACGAAATTCTTTTAAGGCCCGGCCTTTTAACCCGCGGACAGGAACCTTGTTGAACACAATTTCACCGGCAGTGGGCTGCTCAAGTCTGAGCAGCAGCCTGCCAGCGGTAGTTTTACCGCTGCCGCTCTGTCCCACCAGACCGAAAATTTCCCCTGTTTCAATACAAAGATCAATACCGTTCAAGGCCAGAACCGGATTCTGGTGTCCGGCAAACAGCTGTTTTCTGGGAAAATAGGTTTTGCTCACCCCTTTCATCTCAACCAGGGGCGATTTTTTTTTATCAGGTTTTCCCATGGCCGCCTCTGATGATTTGTGGTTCACAGCAAAATGCTTTGTGGGTGCCGGATATCTCAATCCAGTCAGGTGCCTCTTTTCTGCAGACACCTGAACAGACCTTGCAATTGTCGGCAAACCGGCAGGAGCCGATGTCTGATAAAAGATCCGGGGATTCCTGCATGTCCGGAATGACAATATCGTTCAGGTTGTCCAAAGACAGATAAGAACCCAGCAGGCTGCGGGTATAGGGGTGACGCGGAGAGGTAAACACCTCTTTTTTGGTGCCTGTTTCAACAAGCTGACCGGCATACATCACACAGATCCGGTCGCATACGGAAGCCACAACCGCAATGTCATGGGAAATAAAAATCAGGCCGGTGCTGGTTTTTTGCTGAACTTTTCTGATTTCTTTGAGAATCTGGTCCTGGACAATAACATCCAGTGCAGTGGTGGGCTCATCCGCAATAATCAGATCCGGATCACAGGCCAGGGCCATGGCAATGATCACCCGTTGTTTCATGCCGCCGGAATATTCATGGGGATAATCCTTCATGCGCTGCACCGGAATATCCACAAGATCGAACAAGTCCTTTAACCGGGCTGCAAGATCTGCGCTGGACATATCCGGCTGGTGGGTGATAATGGCTTCTTTGATCTGGTCCTCCACCCGGTGTACCGGATTCAAGGCATTCATGGCCGCCTGGAATATCATGGCGATTTTCGCACCCCTTACCCTGCGCCATTGTTTTTCTTTCAAAAGCACCAGATCTTCTCCCTGAAACTGGATAGTGCCGTCCAGGATAACGGCATTTTCCGGCAGAAGGCCCATCAGGGCCATGCCGATGGTGGTCTTGCCGCAGCCGGATTCCCCCACGAATCCCAGTGGTCTGCCTTTTTCCAGATCAAAACTGATGTTGTCCACCGCCTTTAACAACCCTTTTTTGGTCTTGTACCCGATGGTCAGATTCTTTACAGATAAAAGTGCCATAAATTCAGGACTGCCCCTCCTTTCTCAACCGGGGATCCAGCACCTCGTCCATGGCCCGGCCAAGCATGTAAAATGCCAGGGTCAAAAGGGAAATGCATACCCCGGGGGGTATCAGCCAGTAGGGTGCCTGAAACATATGCCCGGATTTCCACACCCACTGGAGCATCATGCCCCAGCTTACCTGGCTGGGATCTCCGAATCCCAGAAAGGACAATGCCGCTTCCACCAGGATGGCGGCAGTGACCCGGAAGGTCATGTATAAAAATGCCAGGGGCAGCACATTGGGCATGATATGCCGGAAAATAATACGCAGATGAGACGCTCCTGCCACCCGGGAGGCCTCGATAAACGGCCGGTGTTTCAATGACAGGGTCTGGGACCGGATCACCCGGGAGACCGCGGGCCAGCGCATGATGGCAATGATGAACACAATGATCCAGATATTGAACTGGCCGAACAAAGAAGCCAAAATCAACAGAATAACCAGAGAGGGCAGCACCATGATGATATCTGCCGTACGCATGAGAAAGGCATCAAACAGGCCACCGGTGTAACCGGCCACCATGCCGACAAGCGTGCCGATGACAATACTGAAAAATGCTGCGGACAGCCCCACAATAAATGCCACCTTTGCCCCTTCCAGAAGCTGGGCCAGAAGATCTCTTCCCACATTGTCCGTGCCCAGCCAGTGGGTGAGGCTGGGGCCGGTGGAAACCCTGATATCAGGATCGATTCCGGTCATGGGATCATACATGGGACCGATAAGCGGCACAAAAAAAGAGGCAATGGCCATGAACATGAATACCGCCAGGATGATCACACCGGTTTTTCCCAGAGGGTTTTTTATAAAAATCTGCCATCCTTTGTAAAACCGCTGCAGAGAATACTTGTTCAGCACAGGCACATCCTTTTTCACTAATATGTAATCCTGGGATCCAGCCAGGCATACAACAGATCCACAATAAGGTTTGCCACCAGTACCACCAGGGCAATGAGCAGAAAACAGGCCTGGGCCAGGGGATAATCATTGTTGCTCACGGCAAATATCAGTTCTTTGCCAATGCCGGGCCAGGTGAAAATCTGTTCTGTCAGGGCACCGCCGTTGATGGAAAAGGCAAGGGAAAGTCCCACAGAGGTAATCACGGGCAGCGCAGCATTCTGGGCCGCATGTTTGTTGCGGATCACTTTTTCACTCAACCCTTTTGCCCGGGCCGTGATAATATAATCTTCTCTGAGAACCGAGAGCATGGACGAGCGCATCAACAGAAGATAAGAACCCAGATTGATGATAAACAGCGTCATCAGCGGCAGCATCAGATGGTGAAGAACATCCAGTATCCGGATAAACAAGGAGGCATTTCCCACCCACAAAGACGGGGTCAGGACCCCGCCCAAAGGAAAAAGTCCCAGCTTGAATCCCAGAATCCACAGCAAAAGCAGGGCAAACCAGGGAATAAACAGGGTGTAACACACAAGGGCGGAAATGGACATGATATTGTCCAGAGACGAGCCTTTGCGCCAGGCGGCAATCTTACCCAGGAAAACCCCCACAAATGCAGCCAGAACCGTGGAGGTGGTGAACAGCAGAATGGTCCATTTGAGTTTGTCTAAAATGATGGTGGAAACCTGTTCTCCATAATGAAAGGAAAACCCGAAATTACCGGTGAAAAAATTTTTCACATAAATAAGATATTGTTCCCACAAGGGTCTGTCCAGTCCCATCTGTTGGATAAGATGGGCCATGTCTTCAGGGGTGAGCATGGGATCCACCATTTTGGATATGGGATCTCCCGGAGACAAACGGAACAAAAAAAACAGCACCGTCAAAATCACAAAAAAAATGAAGGCAACTTCCACCAGTTTTACCAGAATATAGCTGGATTTTTTCATTTTATTCCAAACGCTTTATATGCCTAATCTATCGGCTTAACCACGCACAGAGACCAGATGTTTCCGATGCCGTTCACTTTTTCCACCCAGCCTTCAAAGCGTTTGTTTACGGTGGCTTCGATGATATGGGGATTGTATAAGGGATAATAGGGCACATCTTCCAGGAGCATTTCCTGCATTTTATAAATCATCTGCCTGCGTTTTTCAACATCTACAACCAGGCGCTGCTCTGCGGCCAGGGTGTCGAACGCCTCATTTGTGTATCCACTCATGTTCCAGCCATTGGGCCTGTCATTTTCCGAAGAGAAAAACGCCCCCAGATAATCAGGATCCAGATTCAGTTTGCCGTATCCCAGGACAAATGCATCGAAATCGTGTTTTCCCTTGACTGTTTCCAGCAGGGAATTAAAGGACATGGGCCTGGCAAAGGCAGGCAGGCCAAGTTTTCTGAGCCACTCCTGGATCATGGTACCGGCAAAGGCCCGTTTGGGGTCATAATCCGCCGGAGGGGTCAGAATAACAAATTTGTCCATTTTTTCCCCGGAGGGCAGGAGAATGTCCGAGGGAGTGGCCAGTGTTCCATCATCATTTACCGGTGGTACTTCCCAGGAATATCCGGCAGATTTGAGCATGTCCCGGGCTGCGGTGATCCGCTGTTTTTCGTCCATGCCCGCCCCGTATTTTCTCACATCAGGGTTATGCCAGAAATGGTTGCCCGAGGGTATAATGGAATCCATGGGAGTGCCGTAATCCTGAAGAATCCGGTTCAGAATGAACTGCTTGTCCACGACGGTTGCAACTGCCTGGCGCAGAATTTTGTCATCAAAAGGGGGTCTGCGCAGATTGAATCCCAGATAATACAGGGCGCTTTTTTTATTAAAGTGCAGGTCTATATCGGCATTTTCTTCCAGATCCTGGATATAGCCGGGCTGGATGTCCCACCAGTAATAATCGATATCCCCTTTTTTTAAAGCCAGAATCGCCACATCCGTGGTCCCGTAAATATTGAACAAAAGATTGTCCACATAAGGACCCAGATCAAAGCCTGCAATATTTTTGCCCTCCCCGAAAAAATAGGGATTTTTTTTCATGTGTATATAAGCGCCCTTCTCGTATTCATGCAGTATAAAAGGGCCGGTTCCCAGGGGCTTTTCCACCTGAAAATCCTGCAGGATACGCAGGGGTTTTTCTTTGGTCAAAGCATTTTCAGCCACAGGTCCCCATTCTTTTTTGGACACCATGGGAGCGGTCATGACCCGTGACATGAAAATAGCGGAAGGCTCTTTTAAATGAAAGACCACGGTATGGGCATCAGGGGCTTCCAATTTTTCAATTATTTTCCATTTGCTGTAGTACCTGGGAATTTTAAAATCAAAAAACAGCTGCTTGGTGAACAGCACATCTTCACTGGTAAAATCGGATCCGTCAGACCATTTGGCCTTTCGCAGATGTATGGTATACGTCAATGCGTCTTCATCAAACACCGGTTCTTCTTTTGCCAGCCAGGGAATGATTTCCAGGGTTTCGGGGTGACGACGGAAAAGCGGCTGATAGATCTGTGACAGAATGTTGCGCGAATTGATATCGGTACCCAGCCAGAGATTCAACGACCGGGGTTCTTCAGGCAGTCCGATTTTCAAAAAAGTGGTATCCTCAGATTTTTGACAGGATACCCCCAACCCTGTGATGACTATCAAAAAAACCGCCGGCAGCAGCCGTGTAAAAAAAATGTTATACCACCTGTGGGAAACGTTTTTTGGCATTGTCCTGTTTTGATGCACTGATTTTCTCCTCTATAAAATCCACTACTTTGGTTTCAAGCCTCTGACTGTTAAACCGGTTTATCCGGGGAATGCCGCCGGGACTGATGCAATTGATTTCAACCAGTTTGTCGCCTATGATATCAATACCCACAAAAAAGAGGCCGTCTTTTCTCAGCTTGGGTTTAATACGGCGGCAGACCTCTTTTTGGGCCTCGGTGATCTCGTGTTTGAAGGCCAGTGCCCCGGCATGGACATTGGTACGAAAATCACCTGAGATGGACCGCCTGCCCATGGCCCCCAGAATTTCGCCGTTGAGCAAAAGAATCCGGACATCGCCCTCTTCCTTGACCTGTTTTAAATATTCCTGCACCATTATGGGCCGTCGTTCCGGATAGGGTTTGCCTGCCTTGACATAATAATTGATCAGGGAGTTGAGATTTTCCTGGTCCTGGTTGCTCACCTTGATCACCCCGTGCCCCCCGTGCCCGTGCAGGGGCTTGATGACCATGGCCCCGCCAAAATCATCAATGATTTTTTTCAACCGGTTGGGATCCCTGGACACATGGGTTTCAGGAATGATATCAGGAAAATTAAGAATATATGCTTTGCTGTTGCCGTTGAGCTGGCCCAGGGTATTGTTTACCAGAAACACCCGGTCGCTCACCGGTCCTAAAAATTCCAGCATCTCATAATTGATGGGCGGATCTTTTCTCAAAAACAGGACATCCAGGTCTGTCACTGTTTCAAATATCAGCTCTTCCTTATCCAGGCATTGGATCAACTCGGCCCAGTAGGCCTGAATGGAAGCATCTTTTGTCACTGAGATATGGCGCATTCTTGCCACCACTTCATTTTTGCGGACATACACATCATGGGGTTCGAGAAAATAGACCTCATGGCCCCGCTGGTTGGACTCATACATGATATGGGCAGTGGTGTCCCAGACCGGATCGATCTGCCGCAAATCATCCATTAAAAATGCGATTTCCATGATATCTGTGTAAGACCTCCGCACATCAGTACCTTCCGGGTTAAAAATTCTTCTAGAATGCTTTTCTTTGTAAGGTAAGTCAAGACAGCAAAATTGTCAAATGCTTATGAAAATTTTATGAAACACAAGACAAACCCGGCATATTTGTGTAATATTATAGCTTTTACTACCCAACTCATACTGGAGGGGATACATGGGAAACACCCTTTTTATTCAATTTTTCAGCCAGACCGGCAGCGGGTGGTTTGACCTGTGCAACGGATTTTCAGATACCTGGGACCTGTGCCGCAGCAAAGGGGATTTTCTGTGGATTCCCCTTGAGCAGGAGACAGACCAATGGTATGACGAAAGCGCTTACACCCCTGTTTTTCTGCCCATTGAAAAAGGGACCGTATATATAAGCGCAAGTTATGTGAACCAGTTATACCAGGCCTATCTGTGGGCATGCCAGTATCCGGACATCCATTTTGTTGTGGGCGGTCCGGTGGCATCGGAACGGTATGATACAGCACCGGGGTGGCATTCCGTGCATTTCAAGGTGGAACATCCTTTGCCCTCCAACCTGGTTTTGACCGGACAAAGCGTTGAATCCCTGTTCGGGGTGCCTGAGTTTTCCGGCAGATGGCATCTGGAAGTACCGGAGCAGATCCCGGAAAACAACCGGATCTATTTTTCCTATACCCTTGAAAACCAGTGCTATTGGAAAAAATGTCCGTTTTGTTCCATTGCCCAGCATTCCTCTGCGCATTTCCGGAAACGCAAGGTGCTGGATCTGGGCTTTACAGACCTGGATTACACCGGACACAAGATCGTCCGGCTCAACACCGGATCCATGACACCGGAACATATCAGAAACATTCTGCCTGTTCTGCCTGTGCGCCCGGATATGGAGTACCGGTTTTTCATGCGGGCTGCCGCAGCGGAAACCAGGGCCATGGAAGCGGCTGTATCCAGGATGAAAGGTTCGATTCCGGACTGCACCCTGGGATTTGGCATTGAATTTCCTTCAGACCGCATGTGGCAATACCTGAACAAGGGAACCCGCATGGATGAAGTGATAAAAACGCTTACGTTCTGTACAAAAATCGGTTTCAAGGTCAATGCCAACGTCATTTTGGGCTGGAACAACCTGGTGGAACAAGACCTGCGTGACCTGGAAGGGTTCATGGAAAACCTGTCTGCACACAGTGTCACCACCCTTCAGCTGCGCTGGCTGTTTGCCCATCCCTATACCCGGATTTACGAGACCTATGACGGGGTACAAAACAGTATCCGGCTGGGGCCTTTTAACTGCGGGTTCAATGTAAGGGTCAACCCGGATCAGCAGGAACTGAACCAGCGTGCCGGCCGGATAATTAAAAAATACTGTGAAAAAAAGGGCATCACACTTCAGGGATACAAAAATTTGAACAAGGGACAGGCATAACTGTCAAACCTCTTGTCCAGCCTTTTTGGGGCAATGCAGTCGCATTGACAATAAAATGCAGATGGTTATCCTGATGAGAGGCATCACAGGCAATAATATTTGGATGCAAGCCGGACAACCGATATCCATCCGCCTTGGGAGACCCGATGATGTTCAGGAAAAACAGCAGAAATAACGGGGTCCGGGAAATCCTGATAATGGGGGTTTTCTGGCGGATTCTTTTTATTGAGGCGGTGCTTCTGGTATATTCCCTTGTTTATCGCTGGCTGACAGAAGATGCCGGCCCGATGGAGCTTTTCTGGTATGCCCTAAGAATTATGGTGCTGGTGGGCATTATCATTGTATTCATGGTGGTGAGCCTGAAACGGTTTCTCACCCGAAAGATCATCGATCCCCTGGAGCGGATCGCTGCAGCCAACAGGGAAATTGAAACAGATTTTTCCAGGGCAGGTACTGTCAATCTGCCCGGCGATACCCCGGATGAAATCACAACCATTGTCACCTCCAGAGCGGCCATGCTCAAACGGGTCATCCAGGTATCTGACCAGCGGCTCCACCTGGTGAATTTTATAAAAGAAACCTTTGGGCGGTATCTTTCAAAAAAAGTGGTGGAAGAAATTCTTTCTTCCAAAAGGGGCGGGCAGATCGGGGGCACCCGCAAGACCGTCACCGTTCTCATGTCGGATCTGCGGGGATTTACCAGCCTTTCAGAATCACGGGATCCTGAAGAAATGGTGCAGCTGCTCAACCGGTACCTCAAAAAAATGTCTGCTATCATCCTGTCATATGACGGCATTATCGATGAAATCATCGGGGATGCCATGCTTGCGGTATTCGGCGCCCCTGAACCCCACGAAAACGATCCGGAACGGGCCATTGCCTGTGCCCTGGAAATGCAGAACTGCCTGGTCCACCTCAATAAAGAGATCACAAAGGAAGGATATCCAGCCCTTGAAATGGGTATCGGCATCAATACAGGCAGTGTGATTGTGGGAAATATCGGATCAGAGCTGCGCATGAAATACGGCATTGTGGGTGATACAGTCAACCGGGTGGCCAGGATCGAATCCAACAGCATCGGGGGCCAGGTGCTCATCGGTGAGTCCACCTGTAAAGCGGTCCATGCCACTTTAAAAACAGATCCTCCCAAGACCATAATGATGAAAGGCATGAAAAAACCACTTGTTTTTTATGCGGTATATGCCATTGAGATGGAGGGAAAAACAATTGCCATAAAGGTGCCCGCAGCCCCCGGTCCCCTGCTGGACATCCAGATACCGGTGCACTGCTGGGTTATTCAGGATAAAAAACTTGCATCCCTCCCCATAGCCGGTACCACCCTTTTTATGGATGAAACCCAGATCCATATCCGGACCACGACCCCTGTCGCACCGCTGACAGATGTGAGGCTCAACTTTGATTTCTGCCTGGAAGCCCATTGTTTCGGTGACATCTATGCCAAATGCACAGCCATTGAAATGGTGCGCGGCAGCCATCACTGTGAGCTGCATGTCACTGCCATGGAAGAAAAAGACCGGGCTGTCATCAGAAAATGGATGGCAGAAGCAGCTGCCTGACCTTCATGACCCATTGCAGCCGGGGCTTTTTCCTTGACAAGATCTCAAAAAAGTATTTGGATGGTGCATATAGTTTTCACTGCCGGTTTTTGTAAATATAATATCATCAAGGATTTCTAATAATGGAAAACAACCTGCGCAGACAAGCTGTATCCTTTGACGGCAGAATAAGGGTAAAATGGTGGGCCTGGTTCCTTTTTTTCTGTTTGATCTGTATCACCCAGGCTGCTGCCGGCGAAGAAAAACAGATCACCAATCATCTGGGCATGACCTTTATCCGGGTGGCTCCCGGTACATTTCTCATGGGAAGCCCTGAAACCGAAGAACACAGAACAAGCAATGAAACACAGCACCAGGTTCAAATCAAAAAACCCTTTTACCTCCAGCAAAACGAAGTAACCCTGGAACAATGGCGCTCTGTGATGGGAAAAAGCTGGTTTATCAGACGAGAAGGCACAGCCCGGACCCCGGTCACCCGTGTCTCTTTTTTTGATGCCGAAAAATTTATCAGAAAACTCAACAAAAAAGGCGGCGCACAATACCGGCTTCCTTCAGAAGCGGAATGGGAATATGCCTGCCGGGCCGGCACCACCACCGCATACAGCTGGGGAAATGATATTGACTGTTCCAAGGCCATGTATGCCAATAACCCGAAAAAATTGTGCGATTGCTGTGACTATTACCGATCTGTGGGACTGCCGGTAGGCGGACCTGCTCCGGTGGGCTCCTTTGCGCCGAATCCATGGGGATTTTATGACATGCACGGCAATGTCTGGGAATGGTGCGCAGATGTATATAATGAGGATATTCGTACCCCCGGGGGCAGCAGCTTCAATTTTTTTACCACCCTGCCCAGAGTGCGGCGGGGCGGCAGCTGGTTCAAATACGGCTTTTACCTCAGAAGTGCCAACCGCACCTATGCCCATCCCGGATCCAGGTTCACGACCACCGGATTCAGACTGGTCCGTGAGACAGATTGATGCGCGCAAAACTATTAGACTTTCTCAAGATATATGAAGAAGAACTCACCTTGTTTTTGTGGACGGCCGCCCTTTTGTTCATCATCCGCAGTTCAGGCATCATCCTCAACAACTATGCGGAAACCGCCTTTTTAAAGCGCTACGGGGTGGAATATCTGCCCATGGTCAATATGCTCAATGCAGTGGCCACCTTTTTTGTCACCGGATTTCTGGCCGCTTTTTTGAGCAAGACGTCAGGGGCCAGGCTCTTGTCATATGTCTTTATTTTCTCAGGCATCGTTGTTACAGTGATTCGGTTGCTCATCCCCTTTGGCATCAATTTGTTATACCCTCTGCTGTTTATGCTCAAAAGCCAGTTTGAACTGCTCCATGCCCTGCTGTTCTGGAACATGTGCAATGACCTTTTCAACACCCGTCAGTCCAAGCGGCTGTTCCCTTTGCTCACCGCAGGGGGGGTCATCGGTCTCATCCTGGGCAGTTTTGGTACACCCCATTTTGCAAACCTTTTCAGCATGGACAACCTGTTGTATCTATACCTTTTTACCACTGTTGCCGGTGCATTCATGATCCAGGCCATGGGGCGCAGTTACGCCACTTTGATATTCACGGAAAAAACCGGGACACCAGGCAAAAAAAAGCCTGCCATGATCGAAGAAATAAAAAGGGTGTACCCCCTGGTGAAAGATTCCATTCTGGTAAAAATAGTGCTGGTCCTGACATTCATGCCCAATGTGGTCATTCCCATCATGAACTACCAGTTCAATTATGCTGTAAATGAACGATTTGCCTCGGAAAGCACCATGATTCAGTTTTTCGGTAATTTCAGGGGGGTGCTGTATATTGTCAGTCTGTTTATTTTATTGTTTGTGGGACGAATTTACGGCCGGTGGGGACTGCCCGTGGCTCTCATGTTTCACCCCTTCAACTATATGGTGGCATTTATGGCCTTTCTGCTGCGCTTTGACGTGTTTTCAGCCATGTATGCCAAGATGTCCACCAACATCATCCGCACAACCATTAACGGACCAGCCAACAGCATTCTCATCGGGCTCTTTCCTGAATCCTACCGGGACATGATCCGTCCTTTTTTACGGGGCACTGTTGTCAGGCTGGCCCTGTTCACAGGATCCGCACTGATCCTGATTTCCACACCATTGTTTCATCCCCGGTATCTGACCCTGGTGGCCCTGCCTTTTCTCATTGCCTGGGTGGCGGCTCCGTTTGTGCTCAAAGCCAATTACTCAAAAATTTTACTGGATATGATCTCCAAAAACCTGCTGGATATCAAAAGCCTTGACCAGAAAGAACTGGGCCAGATCTTTAAGCAGGAAGAAACACTGGCAGACCTGGAATCCTCATTTCTGGCTGCCCGGGGCAGTGATGCACTCTGGTATGCCAGACTGTTGAAAAATTTTTCCCCGGAGCGGCTGGACCGATTGATTCTCAAAAATCTGGACCACCAGGATGAGGATACCCAGGTGGGACTTATCAAAATGATCTCCCCTGAATTCGGACCACAGGCTGCAAGAGAACTGGTCCCCTATTTGTCCCCCCACCGTCATGAAACCACCATCGCCATCTTAAAGCTTATCATCCAGCATGGTATCCAGACTGTGAAACCATCTGATTTCTCCAGCTATATGAACAGTTCCCACCCGGTGGTCAGGGGATTTGCCTGTGCATGCCGGTATGCCGACCAGCCGGAATCTCTACGGAAATGTATCGATGACTGGCTGTCCCACACAGATAAAACCTTTCGCCAGTCCGGCATTATCTGTGCCGGATTGAGTGGATACCAGGAATATATCCCCAGGCTGCAGGCCCTGCTCGATGAACCTGAAATCGATCCGGTTATACCCGATATCATCAGAGCCCTGTCCCGTTTACAGGCTGAGGCAGGCCATTCAGCGGCTTTATCCTACCTGGATCATAATCATAAAGAAGTACGTATGGCAGCTCTGGATGCCCTTTCCATAACAAATGATGATACTTTGAAAAAAGCGATTCACCTGCTGGGAGATCCTTCAGATGCCATCCATGACTTTGCCCTGGAAAAAATCAAAACCGCGGACTATCAGAACAATCTGCTGCTGGTGGAATCTTTGGGACTGCCATCCACCCGGATCAGACGCGGACTTTTTAAACTGCTGGAAACCCTGGATATAAAAGAGTTTGATGTGTTGCTGTTCGCCAAAAAAAATCTTTCCAAAGCCTATGAATACCTGGCCATGGCCCAATCTATGGAAAACCTTCCCCGGGGCGGGATGCAGGATCTTGCCATGGAACATCTTGTGGAAAAAAAAGAAATGGTATTGGAAAACATCCTCAAGGTTCTGGCCATCCATGACCAGACCAAACGAATGAAATCCGCCTGGCAGGGAATTTTCTCTTCTGATACCCGCCAACGGGCCAATGCCATTGAACTGCTCAATGATGTTCTGGACAAAAAAACCTTTAATACCATGCTGCCGCTTCTGGAAAGCCCGAACCCTTCGATGGCTTTGACAGAGGGCAGAAAACTTACAAAAATACCAGAATTTGACACAAAAGGAAAACAGGCAATATCAAATCTGCTTTCCTCTGCAGACTGGGTAGATGTGGTCATTGGGCTGGGGGTTTTACGAGAAACACCAGACATATCCGTCAACCAGGACCTGCTCCAGAACTTGAAACAATCTGATAACCAGCATATTTTAAGGGAAGTTGACATGATATGGAACAAAAACAAAAAGTCCGGGGAAACAAATGGGGAAGATTCATCCCAAAAATTATCTCTGGGGGAAAAGATACTTCTTTTAAAGGAAATCGAAATATTTTCAGGGTTGAGCGCCTCGGAACTGGCAGCCATTGCCGGTGTCACCGAGGAGATGGCATATGATAAAGAAAAGGATGTAATCAAGCAAAACAGTGTTGGCGAAACCGTTTTTCTGATTATTGACGGTGAGGTATCGGTAATCATGGAGCGGGAAAACGGCAACGAGGAGCGCATCGACCAGATGACATCAGGCAGCGCCTTTGGAGAAATGTCCTTGATTGATGACTCTCCCAGGTCTGCCACCATCCGGACCATGGCCCCCTGCCGGTTTCTCATCCTTAACAAACAGGAATTCAAGGAAACCGCCATGGAATTTCCCCGTATTGCCCTGCAGATCTGTTCGGTTCTCAGCCGGCGGATCAGGCATCTGCATTCCCTGGTCCAGGAAAAAGAGTGCTGAATTTTTCAATCAGATATGCTTTGTAACAGGCCAAAATCATTGGCAACCAAGCCTGGACCCAAATTTTCATACCCCTGGTTCAGGCTGTGGAGGGGTCCAACAAAGAGGCAATGGTATCAGCCAGATCATCTCTTCCCTGTTTTCTGAGCAATGGTATCAGTGGCCGGTAAAAGGGAGGTCTGACCCGGATGGTAATATCAAATCGGGCAATATCTTCTGACTGGACTTCATCTGCTTTAAATGCCCGGGTTTTGTGCAGCAGCCCCAGTGCGGTAAGCTCGGTCATGGTACGCACACATTTTTCACATCTGCCGCAGTTGAGCAAATCCGGAACATTGGCCAGGCAGACCCTGAAATTTTGAAATGCCGTATCCCACTCAGAAACGATTTTAATCTTTTCCAGCCGGGACAGCTCATAATCTCTGTGACGGATTCTCATGCCATAGCTGGAGTATTCCGGATCCAGCAACGGATGGGAGCCGCAGGGGTGGAGATGGGGGATATCATAGGATGAAGCGATGAACATCAGATTGATCCGGCTGCTGAAACCATGGGCCATGGCAGCCAGCACCGCGCCAAAGAAACTGTCCAGCCACAGGTCCCGTTCATCGCACAAATGGCGGATATTGGTGTATACCGGCACAAGCGTTGTGCCTGCATCCCGGGTGATGCAGGATGCTGCAGTCAGGGCCCGGTCGAACACATGCAGTTTGGCGCCCCTTTCCTGCACCCCCCCGATATCGAATCCATGGAGAAAAAAACTGTCCCTGACCCAGGCCGGATGGGTATCAGGATAATGCAGCCGGTTCAGGCGCAGGGCAGCCAGAGAATCCATGCCGCCGGACATGACCATGCCCGCACCGGGCTGTGCCGGGAGATTCTGGTGTTTTCGAATACCGGATTCTACGGGAACGGGAACATACCGCCCTTGTGTCCAGTGGGACAAAATATGCATGGCCACATGCACGCCTTCTTTGAGAAACGGACAGACAGCGCCTTCCACAAAAATGCGTTTTTCACCCAGATGCAGGGCCGGCAGCAGACACCCCACCAGGAATGCATCCGGATTGGCGCCAAATCCCCGGGCATATGCCACCGGGGTTTTGAAATAGACATCCTTGGCAGGTTGATCGCTTTGTTCGAAATCGACCCTGGCAGAGGCAGTGGCAAAATCACTGTCCTGTGTCAATTTTATATCGGTGATTTTCATAGGCGGTTTTTTGTCATACTGATTGGTGTTTTATTATAATTCAGGTTTGGCTTTTTCCAGTGCACAGGTCCCGGCCGAAACCGACAGCACATGGGCAATGATTTTTCGGGCAATATCTTTTCCCGTGGCAGCTTCCAACCCCCTGAAGCCCGGGGAATAATTCACCTCCACCACATGGGGAAGGCCCTCTTTTTCCACCATCATATCAATGCCTGCAATCTCCAGAGAACAGGCCCTGGCGGCTGAAACAGCCATGTTTGCCCACTCTTCAGGCGGATCAAATGCAATGGCACTTCCCTGCTGGTGGATATTGGTTCGAAAATCATTGTGTGCAGGTGTCAGCTGCATGGCACCGGCCACCCGGCCACCGATCACAAGAATCCTGGCATCCATCCTTTCTTTGGGGGCAAAAAACCGCTGCAACACCAGCCCTTTTACCGGATCAAGCATGTTTGCAACACAGGTTTTTGCCCCGCATCTGTCATCGATCTTCACCACCCCGTCCCCCCCCATGCCAGAGGGATGTTTAACAATGACCGGGTACCCGCCCAACTGGTCAACAGCAGCAAAAAAGCTGTCAGACCTGGTGACAAAACAGGAATCGGGAACCCGAATCCCTGCCGCAGAAAGGGTCTGGAGGGTGATAAACTGGTGCCTGGCAATGGTCACTCCTTCCAGTCCGTTCACCAGGGGAATGCCCATTGCCTGAAACTGGCGCAGCACCACAAACCCGTATTCCCCCATGGGTGACCCCTGGCGGGGCATCACTACATCCGGCAAACCACCGGGGATACTGCTTTTCAGCAAATCATCTGAGTTGCCAGCCGGTTTGGTGCCGGGCATCGCCCCGAAGGAGATGCTGTCGTGGAAAAGTCCTCCCATGCCGGAATTCTGCTTTTCCAGAGAACAGATCAGCTGGTATGGATTGATGAGCTGGATCCTGTGGCCGGCTGTTCTGGCAGCTGTCTGCAGCCGGCCATTGGGATGAAACCCGAACCCGTGCACCGTGAGAATTCCGATATTCACAGGCTGGTGTCTTTTGGGGTTTCCAAAGGTGAGATCATGTGTGCCGGCATCCAGATGCCCATGTGTTTACCTGCCTTTTCACTGAAATATGTTGTAATTTTTCGGGTATTGTTTTGCAGGGCAATTTTCTGTGTGGCCAGGTTGTCTTCGTCAATAATGGAAAACACCCTGTATTTGCCGGCCCTTCCGGTCAACCCCTCAAGCAGTTTTCTGCCCACGCCCAGGGCCCGGTATTCAGGCCGCACCGAGGTGTATCCCCGTTCCACAAATCCGGAAAAATCCACGCCTGTTGCTGTTTTCAGCCGGTCTGTCAAGGCTTTTCTGGGATGTTTCAGGCAGGAGTTTCCCACCAGCACCCCATTTTCCACAGCATATCCGATCAGATAGGCTTTTTCAAGGTTGGAGCGGACATGGGCCAGGTCCACGGAGCCCCCTGCCGCCACCATGGCGCAGACCGTATCCAGATATCCTTTCGGCAGATCTGCCGGCGGTGTAAAATAATAGGCAATATCCCGGCCCAGGGTAAGTAAATCAGTGCCATTGTGGCGCAGCCGGATCAGGTGATCCACAGGAAACCTTGCCAGACATGCCAACAGTCGAGCAGAATTTCCCAGAAGTTCCCAGGCCGGCCTGCCCGGCAGGGGCGCTGCCATATCATAGGCGCTGGCAACCGGCATATCATTTTCGGAAATATCATATGAATGCACAATGTGGGGGTTGTCCATGATAAATTTCACAACAGGTCCGACAGGCCTGTCCGCAAAAGATGCCGGAACTGTCACATGGTTCCATATTCCCAGCCTGGAAACCTGCCACAATAGTTGATCCGGTATCTTTGCCAGGTGTGGCGCACATTGCCAATGGATCAATTTCAATCCGTTTTCCCGCCATCCGGCCAGCTGGTTTTTCCCAACCGGTTTTTGGGATGAATCCAGACCGGCTGTGATCCCGAATACCATGGATACCGGTTTTTCTGCCAGCCATCGAGACAGACGGGCCATGCAGGACAACACATCCGGGGCTGGCCCCCCGGATGCCGCAGCCTGAAAAAAAAACCCTGCTGCATCCCTGTATTCCTGCTGATCCAAATGCCGGAACAATGCATCCGGATCTTTACATGCAAAGGGATCCCTTGTATATATCTGTTCAATGCAAGAACTCATCAAATGCCATTCTTCGTATTCTTCATGGTAAAAAAACAGCTAGGCCATCACATTGCCAGCATCTCAACATTATATGGTGTGCCTGCAGGAGTCAAGTGCATGGTCTGTAACAAAAATTTTATTGCAACAGATATGGGTCAAAGAAAAACAGAACAGGGCTGATGTTGTATCCACAACGGCTTGATGACATATCATGGGTTGCATATGCTGTGGCAGCGCTGCAAAATATCGGCACCTATTTACAATGGTCTGATGGATACTTATTTTGTTGTAAAAAAGGAGGACCTGCAATGAAAGCAGTTTACCATATGAATTATTTTGTTTTTCTGCCCATCTGGATATTTCTGGTTTTATCCGTGTTTACTGGACAAAAGGCTTTTGCCATGGAGGATAATGTGACATACGAAAAAGCAACATTTGCCGGCGGGTGTTTCTGGTGCATGGAACACCCTTTTGAAAAGATTGACGGGGTTTTATCGGTGGTATCGGGCTATGCCGGCGGTCACCTGGAAAACCCCACCTATGAGGCGGTTTCTTCGGGTGCAAGCGGCCATCTTGAAGTGGTGCAGATCACCTATGATCCTGATAAAGTTTCCTATGAAACCCTGGTGAAAATTTTCTGGCAGCAGATTGACCCCACAGACAAAGGCGGATCTTTTGTGGACCGCGGGGAACAATACGGTTCTGCCATATTTTATCACAATGACCGGCAGAAAAAAGCAGCCGTCGCAGCCAAAGAGGCTCTGGAGGCATCCGGACTTTTCAAGGATCCGGTTGCCACCCAAATTCGTCCCATGGAAACATTTTATCCGGCGGAAGAATACCACCAGGACTATCACAAGAAAAATCCGTTACGTTATAAATATTACCGGGCCGGTTCCGGCAGAGACCGGTTTTTGGAAAAAAACTGGAACGATGCGGCAAAGGCCAGGCTTGCGGATCAAGTTAAAAAAACCACAGGCACTTTTGTCAAACCCTCGGATGCGCAGCTTAAAAAAACATTGACCAAAATCCAGTACCATGTCACCCGGGAAGACGGCACTGAACAGGCATTTTCCAATGCTTACTGGGAAAACAAGGAACCGGGCATCTATGTGGATATCGTATCCGGAGAACCGCTTTTCAGTTCCACGGACAAATTTGATTCCGGTACGGGATGGCCCAGTTTTACCCAGCCCATAAAAGGGGTTTCTCTGACCGAAAAAACTGACAATAAATTGATTTTTTCCACCAGAACCGAAGTGCGCAGCCCTCTGGCCGACTCCCACCTGGGCCATGTTTTCACTGACGGACCTCCCCCCACAGGATTGCGGTACTGCATGAATTCAGCTGCGCTGCGGTTTGTTCCTGTTGCAGAGCTTGAAAAACAGGGATATGCACAATTTCTGGATCTGTTTACAACTGTGCCTTAACACTTCAGGACCATCGCATGTAGCCACATCTGTTCAGCAGCTTGATACCCGCCCCCTGAGGGTAGCGGTGTGACCGGCCCGGGATTGGCATCTGACGGTCCTGTCACACCGCTACCCTCAGGGGGCTATGTCAATATAGGTAACGCTGCATCTTTATGCAATTATCCTGCTTAACATTTTTACATTGACAAATTTCACTGAAATTTATAGTATAACGAGTTTTTATACGTTTGTGAAAAGTATTGATTTAATAAGGAGAGTTTACCCATGTACGCAGTGATCAGAACCGGCGGCAAACAATACAAGGTTCATGAAGACCAGACCCTGAAAGTTGAAAAACTTTCCGGCTCCGAAGGTTCACAAATTGAATTCAATGATGTTCTCATGTTTTCAGACGGAGAAAATATTACCCTGGGAAATCCCCTGGTGGAAAACGCAGTGGTAAAAGCCCATGTTGTGGAACAGGGCCGGGGCAGAAAACAACTGGTTTTCAAATACAAACGCCGCAAAGGATATAGAAAGATGCAGGGTCACAGACAACTATATACTGAAATCAAAATCGACTCTATTTCAGCCTGAAGGAGATATACACATGTCACATAAAAAAGCAGCAGGCAGTTCAAAGAACGGCCGGGATTCAAACGCCCAGCGCCGGGGCGTTAAAAGGTTCGGCGGAGAAACAGTGGTGGCCGGCAATATCATTGTCAGACAGGTGGGTACGAAAATCCATCCGGGAAACAATGTGGGCATGGGCAAAGATTACACCCTGTTTGCAAAAATAGACGGTGTGGTGACCTTTGAAAGACAAGGCCGGGACCGTAAAAAAGTCAGCGTTTATGCCGCGTGAAATTTGTAGATGAAGCAGTTATTACCATCAGGTCCGGTGATGGCGGTCCGGGATGCACCTCTTTTCGCAGAGAACGCTTTATTGAGCGGGGCGGGCCTGATGGTGGAGACGGGGGGGATGGCGGACATGTAATCCTGAGGGCTGACCCGGCCAAACGCACCCTGTATGATTTTCGCCGTCAGAAAATGCGCCGTGCCAAGAACGGGGCCCCTGGAATGGGCAAACAGAAACACGGCAAAAACGGCAGCCACTGCTATATTGATCTTCCCCTCGGAACCCTGGTGATCCAGGCAGATACAAATGAGATCATTGCCGATATCACCGATCCCTGCAAAGAAGTCATCATTGCCCGGGGCGGAAAAGGCGGCCGGGGCAATAAACGGTTTGCCACTTCCACCAACCGGGCCCCCCGGTATTCCCAGCCAGGCCTTCCCGGTATTGCACTCACCCTGAAGCTGGAATTGAAACTTCTGGCAGATGTGGGAATTGTGGGGCAGCCCAATGCAGGCAAATCCACTTTAATTTCCGCCATATCCGCGGCCCGCCCCAAAATTGCCGACTATCCGTTTACCACCCTTACCCCAACTTTGGGCATGGTGGAGCCGCCATTTGGAGAACCCTTTGCCGTGGCTGATATTCCCGGACTTATTGCAGGGGCCCACCAGGGAACCGGGCTGGGAATCAAATTTCTCAAGCATATTGAACGTACCGGCATATTGATCCATCTCATTGACGCCGGCACCATAGATCCAGAAACCCCCCTTGCCGCCTTTACCATGATCAACCGGGAACTGGCCCTTTACAGCAGTTCTCTGGCCGAAAAATCCCAGATCGTCGTGCTCAATAAGACAGATCTTACCGGCACTGAACACCGGGTGGACAGTTTTAGAAAAGCACTGCCACACCTTGAAATCCATACCATTTCAGCGATCACCGGTAAAGGGATTGACATGCTTGTAAAAATGCTTTCATCCAGACTCCAAAACGGGTAAATACCATGGAAGCCGGGCTTTTTGGGGGAACATTCAACCCGATTCACAATGGCCATATCCGTGTTGCCAGCCATGTGAAGCAGCAGTATAATCTTTCGAAAATATTTTTTTTTCCTTCTGCCACGCCCCCGCACAAAACCAACACCAACCTGGCACCTGCCCGGGACAGGTACGCCATGGTGGAACAGAGCCTGGCAGACATGAACGGATTTTATGCATCTGATATTGAATTGTCCCGAACAGGCCCCTCCTATACCATAGATACCATCCATGCCTTTGAAAAACAATACGGACCAAATGTCCGGTTTTTTTTGTTAATGGGATCAGACGCATTTTTTGACACCCCTTCCTGGAAAAAATACAAGGCCATATTTCTGGCCGTCTCCATTATTGTGATGCCCAGGTGCGCAAATGGACAAAACCTGACCATTGCATCCTTTCTTGACGAACACATATCAAAAGGATACACATGGAACAAAGAAAAAAAACAGTTTACCCATGACAGGCTGCAATCCATATATATCTGTCATGCACCCAAAATTGATATTTCATCCACCATGATACGCAACCGGGTGGAAAAAAACCTTTCCATAAAAGGACTTGTCCCCTCCCCGGTGGAGGAGATTATCAGCAAAAGGAATTTATATTTATGACAGTGCTTTCAGAAGAATTCAGGCCCTATCTGGCCTCTGTTTTCAACCGAAAACCCCAATCTGTTACCGCCATCGATGTGGAACAGTATACCTCCTACACCGATGTGCTGGTCATTGTGGAAGCCGGTTCCCACCGCCAGGTGACTGCTATTGCCGAACATATCATCACCCGGATGAAGGCCGATAAAATAACGGCTTTGGGAACAGAAGGCATTAAGGAAGGAGAATGGGCATTGCTGGATTATGGAAATATCATCATCCATGTTTTTGAAACCCGGGCCAAAACATTTTATGACCTGGAAGGTCTGTGGGGTGATGCCCCCCGCATTGATCTGTCTGAATTTGCATCACCTGCCCAAACCCCCTGATGACCGTTCGGATGAAAACCGACACTGAAGCTGTGGCAGCCTTACAACAGACCGGTGAACAACAAGCCAGACCAATGAACCTTTGACAAAGGATATTATCAAAAATTGATTATGGAACAGATGAAAGACTATATCACTGGAAAAGATATCAACAATGTCGGATCGGAAGTGAGCCGACAGAGCTTTGAAAAATTTTTGGTGGAGATCAAGGGGTACAAAAAAAGTGAGATCCTGGTGGATGTACCCTTGACTGTCCAGTTCAAGGGAAACGATTACCATTCATTCATTGACCTTGTTGTCTGTGTGGAAAAACAACCTGTCATGGCGGTCACCTGCGTGGCCGGTTCCATCGGCTCCTATGAACGGGAAATCCTTGCAGGGGCCAGGCTTTTGCAGGATGACTGTCAGATTCCTTTTGCAGTGTCCACTGACGGGAAAAATGCTGTTATCATGGACACGCTTTCCGGCCGGGCCGTGGGCAAAACATTGTCTGATATCTTCTCCCGGAAAAAAATTCTAAAAATGCTGCCGGATCTTACATTTACGCCTTTTGACAAAACAAAAAAGGAACGGGAAATGATCATTTACCGTTCCTTTAATATGGAAAAAATCAACAGATAAATACGTTTCTAGGCTCTGGACACTTCCTTGTTGCAATGCCTGCAGAGGGTGGCCCGCTTTTTGATTATTTCCGCACAATAGGGGCATTCTCTGGTAAAATGGCGTTCATGGAGCTGTTCAACCGCAGCTTGTACCCCTTCCACCAGTACAGGGGTGGGAAATTGATGGTTTACCAGATGTTCAATAGCTTCCACTTCCCCCAGTTCCCCCACCATTTCAGCTGCCTTGAGCCGGGCCCTGCCGGGTATGGCCGGATCCAGAAGAATTTTTAAAATCTCATCCCAGTCTTTGGCGATATAATAATCGGTAAGAATGGAAAAAGTTTTTTTGGTCAACTCTTTTTTTGCTTCCTGCTCAATAAGGACGGCATCATCCAGTTTGCCGCCGGTGGCCCCCACAGGGCTGAACACAGGCATGTATTCAAAATTGGGCTGTCCCGGTTCATTGATACACCTGTAGGAAGCAGGCGCTTCCATGGTTTCCTGCAGATGATCCCATCCGCCTTTATAGGACGGGCACTCATCGTTGAAACAGACAAACAGGTACGGGGTGCCCCATCCCAGCCCGTCTGAAAAATTGATGGGCGGCACTTCCCACAGGGACATTTCCCGGGTACAGTGGGGGCAGGCTGGTTTGTCCATTTTAATATATCGTTCAAGCAGTTCTTCTTTGGTTTCAAATGCCATTATTCTTATCTCCTTTGTTAGTCTGACGGCTTCAGCCAAAGAAAATAAGCAGCCACCCGTTTTTGTCAATCAGGCAGGTGCAATAACTGCCAGTACATCATCTTTTGACACTGAATCTCCTGTGTCAAAATAAATGGCTGTGACAACCCCTCCCACAGGTGCGGGCAGAGCATTTTCCATTTTCATGGCCTCGATGACCACAATGGTTTCGCCTTCATTCACTGTGTCCCCCACCTTTTTTTCATGTTTTATCACCATGCCGGGCATGGGTGCCTTTATGGGAGTGCCTTGTGTGTCAGCAGCTGCCGGAGCAGCAGCAGGTTTGACCTCAGGGCCGGGTTCTGCCGGCTTTGCCGGTGCAGCAGGGGCTGCAGATTTCGGGGCCCCGGCAGCAGGCCCGGGCTGTGCCGAAGACCGGGAGGTGTTGTCGGCAGGCCCTGCAGCGGGAATTACAGATACGTTGCCCTCTTCTTCCACCCCCACCTCAAAGGAATCCCCTTCCACAAACACCTTGAAAATCCGGGTATTCTCCGTTTTTTCAAAGGCAGGCTTTTCCACCAGTTCGCCGGCTTTGGCTTTTTTAATCAATGCATCCTGGTTTTTAACCTCTTCCAGGGTGATGGGTTTGAGGCTTTCCGGTACCGGCTCTCTGCCGTATTTCTGTTTGAGAAATTTTTTGCCTGTCACAGGAAACAAAGCATACAGCAAAAGGTCTTCATCATCGGCAGCAAGATCTCCTATTTCTTTGCGGGCTTTTGCAAGTTCCGGTTCCAGCACCTGGGCCGGACGGCAGGAAATGGGTTCTTCTCCTCTGGGATAGCCTTTCAATGCTTTTTTCTGGACCTCCGGGTCTATGGGCACGGAGGTTTTTCCGTACAGCCCGTAACACAGATCTTTCACCTGGCCGGAAACCATCTTGTACCGCTCTTCCTGGGTATCAAACAGCACATTGTTCACGGTCTGGGTGCCCACAATCTGGCTGGTGGGCGTAACCAGCGGCACCTGGCCCAGCTCTTTTCTCACCCTGGGCAGTTCTTTATAGACCTGGTCTATCTTGTCCAGAGAATCCATCTCCCGAAGCTGGTTCACCAGGTTGGAAAGCATCCCGCCCGGGGTCTGGTGCAGCAGCACATTGATGTCAATGAGAGACACTTTGGTGTCATCCAGAAGATGCTTGTACTTGGGCATGACCTCTTTTTCCAGAATCTCATTGATATCTGCCAGGGCCTTGATATCAAATCCCGTATCCCTGCTGGTGCCCAGAAGGGTCATGACCAAAGGCTCCAGGGCCGCATGGGAGGTTCGGTAGGCATAGGGGGTCACACAGGTGTCAATGATATCCACCCCGGCTTCCACCGCCTTGAGATGGGTCATGGAAGACATGCCGGACGTAAAATGGCTGTGCAGGTGAATCAACGGCTTCACATTGTCTTTCAAGGCCTTGACCAGTTCAAAGGCATCATAGGGAGCCATCAGGCCTGCCATATCCTTGACACAGATACTGTCTGCGCCCATATCCTCCAGCTCTTTTGCCTTTTTGATATAATAATCCAGGTTGTAGACCTCTCCGCCCAGACGGGGTTCGGTGAGGGTGTAGCAGATACAGCCCTGGAAGTGGGCACCGCATTCTTTGATCACCGGCACCACGGTTTCAAAATTTCTGTAATCATTGAGAGCATCAAAGGTACGAAATATTTCCAGGCCGTTGTCCACGGTTTTTTTCACAAACAGCTTTGCCACATCATCGGCATAGTTTCGGTATCCCACAAGGTTCTGGCCCCGGAGCAGCATGGAAAACGGCGTTTTTTTAAAATACCGTTTCAAGGTCCGCAGCCGCTGCCAGGGATCTTCTCCAAGGAACCTGTGCATGGTATCAAAGGTGGCCCCTCCCCATACCTCCACTGCCCAGAAACCGATCTCATCCATGCGCTCGGCAACGGGAATCATATCTTCTGTTCTGCCCCTTGTGGCAAACAGGGACTGATGCCCGTCCCGCAGGGAAATATCCTCCACTTTCAGAGGATTTTCAGCTGCCGGCCTGTCTTGGTCATAATTCATCTGTGTCATTGTCACCTGGGTGTGTTCTGTCATCGCAGTTTCTCCTGATAATATATTGTCATCAGCCCAAAAGCCGTTATTCAGCCTTCAGTCGTCAACCGTCAGTGTTAAGCGTTAAGCCGTCAGTATTGAAATTTTCTAAAGTATCATATCAACACATCATTTAATACTGATTACTCACGGCTAACGGATGAAAGCTGACAGCTTTTATCTAAACATCCGCAGCTGCATCATGGTATTGGCCTGCATCAGAGATTGGCGCCCGGCCATGCCCCATACATTGGGGGCGTGTCCTGTCAGCATCCTGGATGCAGACTCTTTTATACCCGCAGTTTTTGCCTGTTCCTCCATATGCCGGGCATGTGCTTCTTCACTGGTTTTCATATGGGCATATACGCCTGCCAGGGCAGCTGCCCGTTTTTTAGCATCCATGACATCTTCCTTTTTTATACCGGAATGTTTCCGTGTTTTTTGGCCGGCCGCATTTCCCGTTTGGTGGCCATGGCTTCCAAGGCATCTATGAGCCGGGGGCGGGTTTCACTGGGCTGGATAACAGCATCCACATAGCCTCTGGCAGCTGCACAATACGGATTGGAAAACTGGTCATTGTATTGAACAATTTTTTCCCTGCGTTTGGCTGCCGGGTCATCTGCCGCCTTGATCTCCCTGGCATGAATGATATTGGCCGCGCCTTCCGCTCCCATGACCGCAATCTCGGCGCTGGGCCAGGCAAATGCCATGTCCGCACCCAAATGACGGGAGCACATGGCAATATAGGAGCCACCGTAATTTTTACGGGTGATCAACAAAAGTTTGGGCACCGTGGCTTCGGAATAGCACCACAGCAGTTTGGCCCCATGACGGATGATACCTCCCCATTCCTGGTTGGAGCCGGGCAGATATCCCGGCACATCCGCAATGGTGAGCATGGGAATATTAAAGGCATCACAGAACCGGATGAACCGGGTGGCCTTGTCCGAAGCATTGATATCCAGACACCCGGCCAGGTGGTTTGGCTGGTTGGCGATAATGCCGATGGATCGGCCGTTGAGCCGGGCAAAGCAGACCACCAGATTTTTGGCATAATACTGGTGGGGTTCGAAAAACTGTCCGTCATCCACAATGGACCGGATCACGTTTTTCATGTCATAGGACCGGTTGGGACTGTCCGGAATCATTGTGTCCAAAGATACGTCCATACGGTTGGGATCATCTGTCGGCGGAACAAGCGGAGGATCTTCCATATTATTGGAAGGCAGATAGGACAACAGGGTTTTTATCTGGAGGACGCAGTCTTCATCTGATTCACAGGCAAACTGGGCCACACCGGATTTTTCATTATGGGCCATGGCACCGCCCAGGTCTTCAGAGGAAACTTCCTCTCCTGTCACAGCTTTTATGACATTGGGGCCGGTGATAAACATGTAGGCACTTTTTTTGACCATGAAAACAAAGTCGGTCATGGCAGGAGAGTACACTGCCCCGCCGGCAGTGGGCCCCATGATGGCCGATATCTGAGGGACGACCCCTGAGCAGGCAGAGTTTCTGAAAAAGATCTCCCCGTATCCGGACAGGGCATCGATACCTTCCTGAATCCTTGCCCCGCCTGAATCATTCATGCCGATGACAGGCGCTCCTGCTTTTAAGGCCATGTCCATGACCTTGCATATTTTTTTGGCCTGCATTTCCCCTAACGAACCTGCCCGGGCCGTGAAATCCTGGGCATAGGCAAATACGATTCTGCCGTCCACCCTTCCATAACCGGTGATGACACCATCCGCCGGTATCTGTACTTTTTCCATGCCGAAATTGGTGCACCGGTGGGTGACAAACATATCCAGCTCCCTGAAACTGCCTTTGTCAAACAAACAGTCAAGGCGTTCTCTGGCATTGAGCCGTCCCTGTTCCTGGCGTTTGGCCAATGCTGCGTCACCACCCATCTTCAAAATTTCCTGCTCTTTTTGCTTCAGAATCTGGATATTGTCTGATGTGGCTCCCATAATAGAAATCCTTCCATGTTCCTTATTCATGCATTAATTATAATTCTAACAGCACCTTGTTGCGTTTTTTATTCTGTTGTAAACCGCCATGCACAATACCAGTCATCCGGATGCGGATCAGGGGGACATCCAATGCATGCTGTCTTAATTTGTGGATCGATGGCCCTTGCAAAATACGTGTATTCAACCAGTCCTGCGGATTTGCACGGATAGTCGGGCATGCCTTTGCGCTTTCTTGCCGTCTGAACCCGGCATGCATTCATCTGGAATACAAAACTTTTTGGTGTCTCGTCAACAATTGATTGCGTATTTATAAAAGAATACATCCGTAAATATAACGCTTTTTTAAGTCCGGCCAGCCCCGGATTTTTATCCAGGTGTAAAAATTTTTTAATCGCATGGGCCTCATAGGGCGAAAACCTGCCCCAGCAGGAATCATTGCACCGCTTGGCATCATTCATGCCATGGCATGATTCCACTGTCTGGAACCAGACCCCGTCCATGACCAGCCAGTTTTTGGCAAGATCCTGTAAACATGCATTCATGACATCCTCCTCCATGTCTGACCAGGCTTTGGGCAGGCCGTCCTTCATCTCGAACCCCAGGGTTTTAGCCATGCGGTTCATGGCAATACCCGCAGCTTTCGGGGTCACGGCATCCATCATTTCCAGGGCCTGTTCCATGCCCATCTGGTGGCGGACTTCCCCGAACCAGAACCCGTAATGCATGACCATGCGCATCACCATATCCATCATCAACCGGCCCTTGTCTTGTTTTGACAACCCAAGATAAGGTGACTGACCCTCTTTCATGAAATCGCCTCCTTTTTTTGCAAATGTATATCAACGTCCTGATTTTGAAATCAGGCTTATATCTCACAGTCTTTTGCACACCCTTTTTCCGACAACCGGCGGTAAAGTGCAAGATATGTTTGGGCTTCGGCAGTTTTGCCCCGTTTTTTGCACCCATTGCCGTAAATACGGCATTTTTCCTGTAATACAGCTGTTGCAGCAGCTTTTTGTTCCAGGCCCAAAGCATCTGACTGCACCAGGTGCATCAAAGAAGCGATGCGGTATCTGTCCTGGGAATGGCTGCAGGAAAGCTGATCATCATGCCCGCCGTACTTCACGGTCAATGGTTTGTCAATAAGATATATGGGAATATCCGAACTGATACGCAGCCACAGATCATAATCTTCACACACTGCAAAATCCTCGTTGAACATGCCCTTGAGATCAAAAATCTCTTTTTTCATCATCACGGCAGAAGGACTTACCAGACAGCGGTGAAGGGATGGTTCAAAAATCATACCGGATGGTTTTTTATGCTTTTGCATGGGATTGACCCGCTTTCCTTTGCGAATCCAGATCTCCTGGGTCTGGCATATCAGGGCCTCGGGGTGGGTGGAAAAAAACGCTGCCTGGCAGGCCAGTTTTTCCGGCTTCCATTGGTCATCAGAATCCAGCAGGGCAATATAATCTCCACTGCTGTGGCGAATCCCGAAATTTCTTGCCGCGCTCACCCCCTGGTTGGACCGGGTGAACACACGGATCCTTCTGCCATATTCCGCCAGAAGATCCGGGGTATCATCTGTGGATCCGTCATCCACCACAATGATTTCTTTGGGGCGCAGGGTCTGGGCCAGCACCGAATCAACGGCCCTGGCCAGAGTCCATGCCCGGTTACAGGTGGGGATGATCACGCTGATCTGTGATGAAGCCGTATTTTCCATGATATATGGCTATACCATGTCCGGACCTGTTTAGGCAAACCGGTTTTGGCCCGACAGATGCAGCACAAATGGCCAAACCATTTTAAAATTTTTAAAATTACAAGCATATTCAAGGCCATAGCAAAACTTTTGTCTTGATTTTTCTAAAAAAATCCCCAATAATGCATTTTGTTCTTTTTTATATGAGTAATTCTTGACAAGCCCATCCAAATCACTTAATGAAGGCCCTTAAATTTTGGTTAGCATTATCTTATGAATAATTGAGGATATTATGGCAAAAGGCAAATCAGTCACACATGTAATTGATACACTCTGGTGCAAGGGGTGTGGGATCTGTGTTCATTTCTGTCCCAAAGATGTACTGGAACTGGACAAAGAAGGCAAAGCCCGGGCAGTTCGACCCGAAGATTGCATCGCCTGCAAGCTGTGCGAACTTCGATGCCCTGATCTGGCAATACAAATACAAGAAACGCAGGAAGGGGAAAATGACTCTACAAAATAATATCAGGTTTGTTCAGGGGAATGAAGCCTGTGTGGAAGGGGCACTGTATGCAGGTGTCAATTTTTTTGCAGGATATCCCATCACCCCGTCCACGGAAATAGCGGAACACCTGGCTGAAAGGCTTCCCCGGCAGGGCGGAAAATTTATCCAGATGGAAGATGAAATTGCTTCCATGGGTGCCATTCTCGGGGCATCCCTCACAGGAAAAAAAGTGATGACCGCCACATCAGGCCCGGGATTTTCCTTAAAACAGGAAGCCCTGGGATATGCATGCATGGCTGAAATTCCCTGTGTAATAGCCAATGTGCAGCGGGGGGGACCTTCCACAGGCAACCCCACCCATGTGAGCCAGGGAGATGTGAACCAGGCCAGATGGGGCACCCACGGAGATCATGCCATCATAGCCCTGACTGCATCCAACAACCAGGATGTGTTTAAAATCACGGTGGAAGCCTTTAACCTGGCGGAAACCTACCGGACCCCGGTTATCATTCTTTTGGATGAAGTAGTGGGCCATATGCGGGAGAAACTTACCATACCGGACTCCGGAGACATTCCGGTTGTGGGACGGCTTCGCACTGCCGTGGCAAAAGGCGTGGATTATCATCCCTATCTGCCCAGAGAAGACGGCCGCCTGCCCATGTCTGACTTCGGCGCAGAGCACCGGTACAATGTCACCGGCCTTTTTCATGACATGTGGGGGTTTCCCAGCAACAACCCCAAGGTGGTCAGCGAACTGCTCCGGCACCTGGTGGACAAGATAGAAAATAATGCGGAAAGCATCACCATGTACAAGGAATACTGGCTGGATGATGCTGATTATATTCTGGTCTCCTATGGATCTTCTGCCCGGTCCGCCATCCACATCGCCAAAAACCGGCGGGCCAGGGGTGTCAAAATCGGGATTCTGGAACTTCAGACCCTGTGGCCGTTTCCCGCTGACATGGTCAGGGAAAAATGCGCCAACGCCAAAGCTGTACTGGTGGTGGAGATGAACATGGGTCAGGTGGTCACCCAGGTGAAAAGCGCTGTGGACAATCCCAACAATGTGTTTCTGGCCAACCGCATTGACGGCCAGCTCATTTCACCCACTGACATCAAAACCATTCTCAGAATGATCCAGGGAAAGGGGGTATAACATGGCCACAAAGGAATTTGATTTCAAAGACTATATCCGATCCCGTTTTTTTCCCCATATCTGGTGCCCGGGATGCGGACATGGCATTGTTCTGGGCTCTTTGCTCCGGGCCATCCATGAACTGGGCCTGGACAAAAACGAGATTGTCATGACCTCGGGCATCGGGTGTTCCTCCCGGATATCGGGATATGTGGATTTTCATTCCCTGCACACCATCCACGGCCGTGCCATGACCTTTGCCACAGGGGTCAAGCTGGCCAAGCCCGGCATTACGGCCATCGTACCCATGGGAGACGGAGATGCCCTGGCCATCGGCGGGAACCACTTTATCCATGCTGCCAGGCGCAACATCGATATCACCGCCATTGTGATGAACAACCGGATCTACGGCATGACCGGGGGCCAGTTTTCTCCCTTGTCCGGACTGGGCAAAAAAGCCACCACCGCCCCCTTTACCACCATTGACAACCAGTTTGACATAGTGGAACTGGCCAAAAGCGCAGGTGCCACTTTTGTGGCAAGATCCACGGTTTTCCATGCCACGGAATGCAAGGATATGCTGAAAAAGGCCATTAGCCACAAGGGGTTTTCCGTGGTGGAAATTTTGTCCCAGTGCCCCACTTACTACGGCAGAAAAAACAAGGAAGGGGATGCGGTCCAGATGATGGAAGGATTCAAAACCAATACCGTAAAACTTGGTTCCAAAAAACTGGAAAAGAATCCTGACCTTATCCAGCGGGGCATTTTTGTGGAAGACACACAAAAGGCGGAATATTGTGAAGCCTATGACAAGATCATCGCCACTGCAATGAAAGGAAACGCATAATGGAACGTTCACGACTTGTTTTTTCAGGTTCCGGCGGCCAGGGCGTGATTACGGCTGCCATTCTCCTTGCCAAAGCAGCTGTGCTGTTTGAAGGAAAAAATGCCACCCAGTCCCAGAGTTACGGGGCAGCAGCCCGGGGCGGTGCCACCAGAAGCGATGTATTGATATCTGAATCAGATATCTATTTTCCCAAAGTGGTCCAGCCCAATATCCTGGTGAGCCTGACCCAGGAAAGCTACAATACCTTTTCAGGCATTATCCGGCCCGGCGGTCTGCTGCTTGTGGATGCCAGATTTGTGTCCATCGAAAAAAAGGTGGATGCCAAACACATTTCTCTGCCCATGTATGAAACGGTCATGGAAAAAATCGGCAAACCCATCGTGTTCAACATATGCATGCTCGGGGCCCTGCTCGGCGCAACCCGCCTGGTCCAGGCCCAATCCATTCTCAAGGTCCTGGAAATCTCCATTCCCAGAGATTTCATGGATATGAACAAAAAAGCCCTGGAACTGGGCATGGAAATGGGAGAATCCGCAGCCTCTTAAAAGTTTTTGAGCCCGCCAATGCAACCACCCCTGTTGCGTGCAGATTATGCACCAGGGGTGGTAATTTTTATCCTGATTTCCGGATTTTTCCTGCCGGGTCAGGCAGGCCCGGTGCAGATCCGGCAGGCAGACAGACAGACAGATCATTCAGATGCATCTGGTTCTGCAGACCTTTGGGATGCACTGTTGCCTGTGGGAAAAAGGTCCTGAACGTTAAGCCCCTTGATCTTTTTCAAACAGTCCTCCAGGGCCCGGGGCTCTGTGTCTCCGGCACCCTGGTGTTCCGGCTTTGCCACGATATTGACCAGGTTCGGCACGGCAATATACGCACCAGCCAGATTCCCCTGGATTTTCTGGTGCACATCGATATAAATCATTCTGCCGTTGCGGATAAGATTATAACGGGTAATACGGGTCAGTATATCATTTACATGAAGATCCATAGTCTCTCCTCTGAAAATTTTGACATTGACTATTGTTCACCAAAAGTCCATCATACAGGTTTTGTAAACAATGAAAACAAAAACATGCCATGACAGCACCTGAAAAAATTCCCTCAGACTTGGTGGCGGACTGGAGCACCCTTCACCGGGTGTTTATCCGGCCTGAAGATGAAAAAAGCCGGCAGACTCTGGTGAAATACATGGAACAGATCCTGTTCGGACTCCATGATTTTCTCAACACCCATGTAGGGGTCACCGAAGCCATCCCCCTGGCGACCCTGGCCGAATCCTATACCGATACCCTGATCCACCCGGATCCGGAAAAAAAACTGGCTGACGTGATCAAGGATATCATCAACCAGATTGCCCCCAGGGCAGTGAATGTGGCTTCCCCCTATTTTATCGGCCACATGACCTCGGCCATACCTTTTTTCATGGTGCATCTCAAAGCCATTGCCGCTGCGCTGAACCAGAACCTGATCAAACTGGAAACCTCCAAGGTGCTGTCCGTTCTGGAAAAACAGGTGCTGGCAAAGATGCATCGGATGATCTACAACAAACCGCCAGAATTTTATGACTCCCATGTCCAGAATGTGGATACCTCTTTGGGCCTGTTCACCAACGGCGGCACCACAGCCAACATCACGGCCCTGTGGGTGGCCAGAAACCTTTGTCTGCCCCCCACAGCACATTTTTCGGGGGTTGAAAAAGACGGCATGGCCGCAGCCATGAAAGCCCATGATCTGGAACGGCTGGTGGTGCTGGTATCGGAACGGGGACATTTTTCTTTGAAAAAAGCCGGCGGTATACTGGGCATTGGAAACCGCAACATCATTGCAGTGGATGTGGATGAAAACCACCAGGTGGATATGACAGAGCTGGTCCGGCTGGTCGAAAAATTTTCACGAGATAAAAAAACAAAGATTGCGGCCATGGTGGGTATTGCCGGGACCACGGAAACCGGCAGCATTGACCCCCTCCCCCGGATGGCGGCCCTGTGCAAAAAACACCGGATTCATTTTCATGTGGATGCTGCCTGGGGCGGTCCGGTACTGCTGTCGGAAAAATACAGCAACCTGCTGGCCGGGATACAGGAAGCTGATTCCGTGACCATTGACTGCCACAAGCAGTTTTACATGCCCATGAGTGCCGGCATGGTCTATTTCAAAGACCCGAAAGCCCTGGACCAGATCGCATACCATGCCGGATACGTAAACCGCAAAGGGTCGGTGGACCTGGGCATCAAGACCCTGGAAGGATCACGGGAGGCAAGCTCTCTGATCCTGGACAGTGCCCTGAAAATCATGGGATCCCGGGGGTACGGCCTGATGATCGATCACGGCATTGAAACCACCAGGCTGTTTGCAAAGAAAATCAAGGCACGTGCCCATTTCCACCTGGTCACTGATCCTGTGCTCAACATTCTCACCTACCGGGCCGTACCTGCACACCTGCAACAGCACCTGAATACTGACATATCATCATCCCGGCGGCAGCACCTGGATGCCTGCCTGGACAAAATAAACACAAATCTTCAGCGCGTTCAGCGGGAGGCCGGCAAAAGCTTTGTGTCCAGAACCTGTTTAAAAATCCGCCCTGGTGACAGCCATAAGGCAGTGGTACTGCGGTCAGTCATCATGAATCCTTACACCACCGGCAAAATTCTTGACCAGATCCTGGATGAACAAGAAGCGATACTGGACAACCTGGATATCTTGGACCACCCTGCACCAAATATCTGGCGGTAACCTCAGATTTCATAGATATGAAGGATGAGACCCCCGCGGGTAAGAACGCCGGCCAGACAGCCTTTTTCCAATACCGGCAACACACCTTCCCGGGACTGGTTCATCCGGTCCATAGCGGTTCTGGCATTATCGTCCGGACCCACTGCCGGAACCGTGGTTTTGATAAAACCCTTGACACTGTGCGACAGACGGTTTTTCTTTTTGGCACCTGAAACAGCGGATCCCGGTAAAAGCCCCATAAACCGATCCTCTTCACATACCAGGAGCCCATTTATCCTGGAACGGGCCATAATATCACCGGCTTCAGCCATGGTCAAAGATGAAGGGATCTTGAATCGGACGGCATCCGACATGATATCCCTGACAAAAGTGTTTTTCTGCCTGAATTTCTGAATGAGGGCTGTTACCTGTTCACAAACCCGGGCCGGATCCGCTTTTTTGACAATGGCGGACCCAGCCCCCGGATGCCCTCCCCCACCCAGGGAACGTACCACAGCACCGACATCTACGCCTGCCGGGCCGGACCGGCCGATTACCATGACTTTGTCCTGGTCGGTTGAAAATATGCCGAATACGACATCCAGTCCCTTGAATTCCCTGAATTTTTCCACCAGAGAAGACAGCAAGGTCAAACCGCTCTGCACCGGCCTGGCAAAGATGCCTATTTTCATCCCTTTTTGCTCCAGGATAGTGGCATGGGCCAGCATATCGGAAAAGACCTGTGAATGGGAATCATCTATGGTATTGGAAAGAAAGGCGCTGACAATGTTCAGGTCAGCCCCGTTTTCCAGAAGAAAGGCAGTCATCCGTGCATCTCTTGGTGTGGCTGAAGAAAAGGTCAGACATCCGGTATCATCATAAATACCCAGAAGAAAAAGGGTTGCCTGCATGGGGGTGAAAGGTGTCTGCTGCCGTTCCATCTCTTCCAGAAGCAAAGTCACGGAGGCCCCCACCTCTTCTCTGTGTTCGGTGTCTGAAACAATGGTCGTGCCTTCCATGTGGTGATCCCAGGAAATGATCTCAAGATCTTTTCTGCCGGCCAGTGAGCCCATCTGGTCAAGCCGGTTCCAATTGTTGGTATCCACCACGATCAACCCGGTCACCGCATCCGGATCAAAGCCTTTCCTGGGGATGATCCGGAGCAGGTCCTGGTGAATGGATAAAAAGGACCGAACCCCGGGCATGACATGGGAAGGCAGAACACCATGGACACCCGGATAAAGGCTTGTGCAGGCCACCATGGAGGCCAGGGCGTCAAAATCCGTATTGGTATGGGTGGTCACAATCTGCACGGTATGTTCTCCTTTCAACGATAATCCATCGACAGGATACCCTGTCATTCTGCCGATTAATACCAGACGGGGCACTGTCTTACAAAATGGATTTCATGGCCCCCATATAGGTTCGCAGCTTTCGGCCCACCTGTTCCACTGAGGTGGCACTGACCGCTTCGTTAACCTGGATCAGCCTGATATTATCCACTCCCGTATCTTTCAGATCAAGCCCTTTTCCAATGACATCGATATCAATGGTTTTCATGAATTCCTCCAGCAGGGGGACTGCTTGGTGGGAAAACAGATAACATCCGTATTCCGCTGTATCGGAAATAACCACATTCATTTCATACAGTTTTTTGCGGGCGATAAGGTTGGCAATGAGCGGTACTTCGTGCAGTGATTCGTAATAGGCTGAATCTTCAACAATACCGGCAGATACCATTGTATCATAGGCAAGTTCCACCCCGGCCTTGATCATGGCCACCATGAGAATACCATGATCAAAGTATTCCTGCTCCGGGATGTCCGCCTCCCGGGATACCGCTTTTTCAAAGGGGGTTTCTGCTGTTCGGGCCCGCCATTTGAGCAGATTGGCATCGTCGGCGGCCCAGTCTTCCATCATGGTTTTGGAAAAATCCCCGGTCATGATATCATCCATATGCCGGTTGAATAAGGGGATGAGAATCTCTTTCAACTGCCCGCTCAGATCCTGGGCCAGTATTTTGGCAGGATTTGACAACCGGTCCATCATATTGGTGATACCCCCGTGTTTCAGTGCTTCGGTGATGACTTCCCAGCCGTACTGCACCAGTTTTGAAGCATATGCTTCATCGATGCCTTTTTCAATCATCTTGTCATAACACAGCAGAGAGCCCACCTGGAGCATGCCGCACAAAATGGTCTGTTCCCCCATGAGATCGGATTTGACCTCTGCCACAAATGAGGATTCCAGAACCCCTGCCCTGTGCCCGCCCAAAGCAGCGGCATAGGCTTTGGCCAATTCCAGGCCTTCATTCCGGGGATCGTTTTCACGGTGCACGGCAATCAGGGTGGGAACGCCGAATCCTCTTTTGTATTCCTCTCTGACCTCTGTTCCCGGTGATTTGGGGGCCACCATGATCACAGTGAGATCATCTCTGATGTTCATGCCCTCTTCCACAATGTTGAAGCCATGGGAATAGGACAGGCAGGCATTTTTTTTCATCAGGGGTACGACAGCATTGACCACCGGGGTATGCTGCTTGTCAGGGGTCAAATTTATCACCAGATCAGCAGAAGGCAGCAGATTTTCGTATGTATCTGCTGCAAACCCGTTTTCTGTGGCATTTTTCCAGGACTGGCGCTTTTGTGCAATGGCCTCTGCCCGCAGGGCATAGGACACATCCAGTCCGGAATCCCGCAGGTTAAGGCCCTGGTGAAGTCCCTGTGCCCCGCACCCCACTATTACAATTTTTTTGCCTTTCAGGGCATCCACCCCTGAAAATTCGCTGATATCCATGAAACGGCATTTGGACAGCTCTTCCAGCTGCAGCCGCAGCGGCAGTGTATTAAAATAATTATCTCCCATTCTGCATGTCTCCTTGCATATGTTACTGTTACAGTGCATTTTCCAAAAATCGTATTGTGCTCTATTTTTGGCATTGCGTCAAATGAATCATATGCAATCTGGATATTTGCTATATGGTTTTTCTCAAGCCCCTGGTGGGACCGTTGTGAAAGGAACGTCAGAGTCACAGGCTTCTGTTAAAATACAAACAGAGAAGGAAAACCCGCCTCATTTATTTTATCACGCCGGCGCGGCACACCAACCGGCCTTAAGAGTCTATAAATAGGTGCAGGGCTTCACCAAGGACTGAAATCATAGAACCTTATAGCAAATATCCAGGGGCCGGGAATACAGATTGACAAAATTTATGATAACTTGATAAACTAACAATTTTTGGATACTGGATGGTTTCCAGAAAATTTCAATCCATCCGGTTCAGCATTTGATAACCTCATTCAAAAACACAAAGTAGAAAATGAAACAGATCCGCATTGCATGCGCCCGGGACAGAGAACAGATCACTGATCTTCGACTAAAGGAATTCAACCGTTCCAGGGATTTCAAACTGCTAAAACCCGAACTGCTTCACTGGAGCCAAACAGATGATACCCATACGGTGCTGGGGGTCTGGGATGAACACCGGGAAATTATTGCCACCCTCCGCCTGATCCGAACAACCCATGTCCAGGAGACCAGGGACCGACTGAAGTCGGATATTCCGGTTGAAATCGGGTTTCCCTGCCTGATTTTCAATTCAGCCGCCACCCGGCAAGCCTGCCACCGACAGGGATTCAACCAGCTGCTGCGCTATTATGCCATTCGGGCAGCCCGGGATCACCAAATCCGGCACCTGCTCAGTCCGGGGTACCAGACCGCGCCCAGAATCACCTTCATGGAAAAGCTGGGATATACCTTTCATATATTGACCCATACATGGCAGACCAAACTGGCCCCATTCAGTCCGCGTATCCTGGGTGTACTGGGTTACGACCAGTTTCCTGCCGCCATGGATATACTGGAAAAATCGATCCCTCACCTGATCGACACATATCCCTGGACAGGCAAACCTATTGCCCTGTAGTATCTATTTCCCGAATAATCTGATCCGCAGCACCCAGAATATCTATGGAAGGGTTATACCCCACAACAGTAGCCGCCTCAATATTCAGGGAAATGGAAAAATCTTTTCCCACATCCATTGGCAGTTTGCCGGGATCCGCTCCGTTCAATATTTTCAACGCATATTCGGCACACTGAAACCCAAATTTTTCCTTGTCTCTGCCGATACCGACGACCAGCCCTTTTCTAATGTAAATGGGTTCACCGGCGCTGGGCAGGCTGTAATTTTTAAAGCAGTCGAAAAACAGGTCAAAATGCTGATCAAACGTATTGGATATCTGCACATAAAACACATCTACCCCGGGGGCCACTTTTTCCAAAGAAGACCGGATATTTTTCCGGATCAGGTCAACGGGATGCTTCCGGTTGTTCTCATCCCGCAGGGAAAATCCTTCTGCCACAAATTCGAATCCGGCCTCCTGACTGAGTTCCGTGACGCGTTTGACGGCACCTTCATGACTGGGAGACCCTTTGAGGTATATCATACCCAGGCTCTGGAACGCCATCAGTTCATGGAGCAGATGAATGCCGATTTCCACGTAGTTGCGGGTCTCCACCCCGGTATAATTGGCGCCGGATCCGTCCCAATCCGTAATAATGCCAGATGTTTCCGGGGCACCCAAATCGGTAAACACAATGGGAATCGTTTTGATTTCTTTGATAACCCGCCGGGTGGAATGGGTGCCGATGGAAAAAATCAGATCAATATCCTTTCGATCCTTGAGGGATGCAATAAACAAATCCAGGGCCGAAATATCACTTTCCGCGTTGAATGTTTCTATTTTTATTTTGTCTGCCATATCAGACAGCGCAATCCCCTGCCTGAACCCTTTGAGGGACAACTCATAAGGCAGAAAAGTCTGGTGCTGGACAGCCAGAACATGATGGGTTTTTCCGGCCTGCGCACCGGAGATTAAAACAAAGGATATCACGGCACATAAAACAAGTAACGGTATTTTTTTTAGCATGTCACACGTCCTGAGTTACGGTTAAAACGCTTATTCATCATGATTCCGGTCTAAAAAAAAACCAGAAAACAAGGTTGCCGCCAACACACAATACGCCGCCCATGATAATGGCGGTATTTATATCATACCGGCCGGCGAAAAACCCGAAAAAAATCGGTCCCAGGCTGCTTCCCACCCGTTCAATTGAATTATACACTGCCAGGGCGGTTCTGGCGCCCATTTTTTGCGCTGTTGCTGTTTTCAGCAGCAGCCCTGACTGAGCTGGAAACGTGATGCTGTTGGAAACACCCAAAATCAGCAGTGTAAAAATGACAGACACGGCGGTAAGCCATACCGGCCCTGCCATGACAAAATAAAACACCATCAGTACCCCCCCCACCAGAATATTTGAACCAACCACAGAAATCCGGCTCTGCTTGATCTGTTGTATCCGGCGGTTCAGAAAACCGGCGAACAACACACTGGGGAGAGTATAAAATATCATGATCCGGCCGATATCCGCATAGGCAAAATCCGGCCGCAGCAAAATCGGTACAGAATAATAAAAATACCCGATAAAAACAATCCGTGTAATGATCCCGTGCATCAGTACACACATCAGGTTCATATCCCGGATGCCGTGCCTGAAAAACGCGGTCAACCCCGCCTGCCCCGGGACACTGCCGCTATCCGTCCCGACCGGGGGCTGCTGAACCTCCGCTTTGTCCGCAAGAATCATATAATCGAACACAAAGATCAGAAGCACCATGGCTGCTGCGGCAAAAAACACAAACTGGTAGGAAAAATATTCCACCATGATGCTGCCGATAATAATACTGCAGAACAACCCCCCTGAAAATGCGGCTGTGAATCCGGCCAGGTGGAATGCCTGGTTTTTTTTTGTGGCATGAGCCACAATAAACTGCTTGCAGGAAATCACGATAAAGGCAAAACCCACTGCGCTGAGAACCCGGCCGAAAATCAGCTGGACAATGTCACTGGACAATCCGCACAACACCAGGCCCGCCGAGGTGCACAAGGTGCCCAGACCAATGCCGTAATCCGGATGGATCAACCGTTTGAACAGGTTGCTGCCCATGAACAGCATGAAAAGAAAGACCGTGATCATATAGCAGGTAATGGGCAACCCCATGAGGATTTCATCGGAAAACATCCCGGTCAGAAAGGTTTTTTTTACCAGCAGTTCTTTTGAGAAAATAGGCAGGAAACTCGACTGCAGGTTGGCCCCTAAAAAGAAAAGAAAAACAATGGGGCGGATCTGGGAGGGATCCTTGAACTTTCTTACCACATCCTGTCGGGTCATGAACCGGGTGAGGGAAGATCGCTGTTTTTTGGCCGCCATAAGAAAATATTCCCGGCCATGGAATACCGTGGACAAAAAAATCGCGGTCACCTGGTTTACTTGGGCCAGGCTCTGATGAATCTGCTGTATCTGTATCATGATATGCTGCCGGATCCGGGCTGTGACCCCGCTTAATTCAACAGGAAGCACGGATGAGGCCCAGGGGTTCAACTCCTGTATCATGGTATTGAGCGTATTCATGGATTCCCGGAACGGGGTGGCCACCAATTTGGAAGCAAAAAACCGGATCACCTCATAGGCGATGATCAACCCGGCGATCATTATGGTGATCAGGTCGAAAAGCATGCCCACCATTTTTTTGTCCAGTTCATTGCCCATGCCCAGACGGATCTCAGGCGCCGGAATATCCGGCCCTTTGGAACTGACACCGGAAATCGGCAAAATGATTTCTCTCAAAAACCGGGTATCCCTGTGCGCTGAAAACAACACCTGGTTGTTCTCCAGAATCCGGATATAGGCCAGTTCCGGGGTGTTTTCCAGAATTTCCTCCAAAAACCCGTTCATGCCTCCCAGCGATTGAAGAGGCAGTCCGAACCCCAAGGCATATTCAATCTCCTTTTGCACCACTTCCCCCAGCTCCTTGAGCTGGGACACGCTCTGCTGCTCATAGGCGTTCTTGAACATAACTGCATTGAAAAACATATACAGGCCCTGGGAAACGCATACAAAAATCATTACAATGAAGATAAGCCGTCTGCTTTGCATGGGCCGGGCCTTTTTTGTCAGTTAACGTTCATCCGTGCCATCAGGCGGCGGTACAGGTTATTTTCCCAGGAAAACCTGTCCGGTTTCATGTCCACTCCGTCTATGGCATCATAAATCACCCGGTTTTCCGGAGAAAACCACTGACCGGACCGGACTTGTACGATCTGTTCCCGGGACATGGACAATGGTGACATATCAATGCCCTCTTGCTTTAAACAATGGTGCTGGCCGGTTTGAATCCAGGTGTCAAGGTCCTGGACAAACCGGTAATAGGGGCGATTGACAAACCAGGTCAACAGCAGATAAAGCAGCGGCAGGCCCACCGCCAGGATCACCAGAAAAGTCAGCACGGACCGACGCACCAGAAAAAGCAGTTTTTCTTTGATTTCCTGGTGTGATACCACCATGACAATATTTCCTGTAACCCGGGATCGATCAGAAAGGGGAATATGAATCCGGTAAGCATCCCGGGTTTTTTCCCTGGTAAAGTCATGAAACATATGAAGTGAGGTTGATAGCCCGCCCTCTTTGGCGGCAAAAATCACTCCTCCCCGGACGTCTATAATATAGAGGTTTTCAATGTCCTCAGGAATGATGTTGGCCAGCAGGCGCTCATAATTGATCTGCTCCAGGGGTTTGCCGAACACCAGCGATTTATTCAATTTGCGCTCCATCTGGCTGCCGATGATCCTGTATTTGCGCAAATTGTTTTCCTCCAGGTTGCCGGCCAGAAATCCGATTTCCAGAAAACAGTTCAGTCCCTGTACAAACAGAATAATCAGAAAGGTAACGATCATGATCCGGGAGCGTAATTTCATGACACCCCTTTATAGCGCAGCATGAGCATGGCAATGTCATCATACTGGGGTGCTTCACCGGCAAAGGATTTAAGATCCGTCTTGATATGTTCAATCAGGGGGCGGGAAGAAGCGGGAGTCTGGCGGATTATTTGTTCCAGCAGGGTTTTTTCCGAATAAAACCCGTTCCCGGGGTCCATGGCTTCGGTAACCCCGTCGGTATACAAAAAAATGGCATCTTCCGGTGCCAGTGTCAGGTTCAGGTCTTTGAAGGAAATGCCGTCCATGATTCCCACCACCGGGCCGCTGATTTCTCTTTTAAAATCGGCTTCTCCGGAACTCCGGATATGCACGGCCGGGTTGTGTCCACCGTTGGCATACGTGACAATACCGGTTTTCAGATCCAGAATTCCTACAAACAGGGTCACAAACATGGACTGAGGGTTATCACTGGAAATGGTGTCATTGACTTCGGTCATGATGGCACCCGGGCTGATATTTTTGAATGCCGATGTTTTGATCAATGTTTTGGTAATGGCCATCATCAGGGCTGCAGGAACCCCTTTTCCAGATACATCGCCGATGGTGAAACACAGTTTGTGATCCCCGACAAAATAAAAATCATACAGATCGCCGCCCACCTCTTTGGCAGGTTCCAGAGAGGCATAGATATCAATCTCTTTACGGGTGGGAAACGGTGGGAATATTTTGGGCAAAAGTCCCAGCTGAATATCTTTGGCAATATTCAATTCTCCCTGTATGCGTTCATTTTTCGCAGTGGTTTCAATTAGTTGACGGACGTTTTCCTTGAGCTGACTTTTCATGAAAACAAAGGCAGCTGCCAGCCGACCCACCTCATCCTTGTATTTTTGTGCCAGTCCATTCAGGTAGACATCTTCTGACTCACCCCGGGTCAGATCTGTGGATGAAAACGCCTTGACCCGTCCGGCAAGGATATTGAGGGGCCTGGAAATTCTTGAAACCAGCCAGGAAGTAAACAATATACTCAAAAACAGAATCACCCCGATAAGCCAGCTTTGTTTGGATACAATCTCTTTTGCCGGCTGCTTGATCTCGGACATCGGCACAGTGATACCGATATACCACCCCAGGGGTTTGAAAAACCATACATAGGCCATCATATCCTGTTTTCCAAACAGGTGTGCCTGATACGACAAAAACCCATCTCCACGGACTGCCCGGTTCACCATATCCTGTAACAGCAGGTTGCCTGTCCGGATATTGACTGTTTTTTTAAATTCGCCTGAAATCTCCGGATCAGTCATGGCCAGTACTGAAAAGGCACTGTCAAATAAAAAAGCCATTCCTGTTCTGGCGATATGTATGTTTGCAAACGTCTCCTTCAGTGTTTCAACGATTTTTTCCAGTTTCAGCTGGGCTTCCACTTCAATGTCATCAACATTGACAACCGTTCCTACAATCAAGCCCCACGGCTCATATTTCTGGATACAGCTCAGGTACCTCGCCTGGGAGGACCGCTTGTCAGGCCAGTTCATCACGTTCACAATGGGGTCTGGAACGGTGCCCCTATCCGCCAGGTTCTGGACCAAAGTTTTGTTTTTCATGTCTGTAAAACCACTGATATCCACTCCCACGAATGCGGGATCCGGATGGGCGATAATCCTGAGATCCGCATCAGCGACAAACACCGTTCCATAGGTCTCCTGGTCAGGGGTATGGGCCACCCAGTCCAAAACCATCTGTTTTGCCTGTACCCGGGATAAAACATTTCTCTGGCTGTAGTGATTCTGCTGGACCATCATCTGTATGACCAGGTCGGTCCTGGTTTTCAAAACCTGTTTATACCGCAGCACGGAATCAATTTTATCGGTTATCAGGTTGTTGTATTCCCCTTTGATATTCAGATCAATAAGGGACAACACATGTTTTGATAACCTTTCCTGCTGAGCCAGCATGGCATTGCCGATTTCCTTGTTGGAGATAAGAATTATAATTGCCGCAGTGACAGCCATAATGGATATGACGAGAAAAATTATTTTGGTCCGTAAAGAATTTATCATGGGCACTTTCTTGACAAGGTCTGTAGAATCATTCAAATCAGGCGGCCTCCATGCGCTTTAAGTTCATAGCATTCTTATATCGGATACCTGTTGGCTTTTTCAACACAAAAATGGTTGATTTTTCATAAAAAAAAAGCGTAATAACAACAAATCAAAACTTATAAATACCCAAACCAGATATGGTGACCAATGGAAACCGGCAGTGACAAGCTTTTCAAAATCTTACGGAATTCAGCCAAAAAAGTTTCCATGGGGGCATATGATGAAACCGACAGCCTCATGGAACTGACCAACACGGACAAATACCCGCCCATGGTGGCGGAACTGGCCGAGGCATTCGGGATGATGATTGTCAAGGTGGAATCCCGGGAATACAACCTGGAACAGCTGCTGTACAAGCTTCAGAAAAAAAACCGTGAACTGGAAGAAACCCTGGCCCGGGTTCAGCTTCTGGAGAGTATTGAAACGCACCTGAAAAAATTTGTACCCAAATCTGTCCAGGATCTGATTTCCAGTAACCCGGAAAACCCGGATTTAAACAAACACGAGAAAAACATATCGGTTCTTTTTCTGGATATAGCCGGTTACACAAAGATGAGCGAAACAACTTCCCGTGACAAAATGAATTATCTGGTGGAAACCTATTTCAGTGAATTTTTAAATATTATTGTAGAAAACAAGGGGGATATCAATGAAACCGCCGGAGACGGTCTCATGATCCTTTTCCAGGCGGATGATCCCACGATTCATGCCTTTAACGCGGTATCCGCTGCAATGGGCATTCAGAAGCGAACAGCACTGATCAATGATTCCTTGAAAGAAAAGTTTTCTCCTGTGACCGTAAACATGGGCATAAATTCCGGCATAGCATCAGTGGGTTCTACCCGGTTCAAAGGAATTGCCGGGGACCGGTGGACCTATACCGCTTCGGGTGCGGTCACCAATGTTGCCGCCCGAGTCTGTTCCTTTGCAAAAAACGGCCAGATACTGGTAACATCCATGACATCACAGCATATCCAGAACAGGGTTTCTTTGTCTGATCCAACAGTACTGCAGTTGAAAAATGTGAGCCAGGCCATTTCCGTACAGGAAGTATGGTGGAACTAGCCCGGGGGAAAAAAATGAAAAATCTAACCTTGCAGGCCAGTGTTGACAACCTGGAAAAATTTCAAGACTTCATATCCACCTGCGCGCGGAAAAACTCTGTGCCGCAAAGCAGGATAATGAAAGTACAGCTGGCATCAGAGGAAGCGCTGATGAATATATTCAACTACGCCTATCCCCATGATCCAGCCGGGGAGGTCTCGGTTTCCTGCTGGATGGATGGCGGGCATGATTTCCTGATCACATTTGAGGACAAAGGCAGGGCCTTTGACGTACTGACAGTCGCAGATCCGGACATTGACAAATCTCTGGATGAACGCAGTGTCGGTGGACTGGGTGTCTTTTTTATTAAACAAATGACTGATGATGTCTGGTATACCAGAAAGGATGGCAGGAACCTTCTCACATTTCGTATCGCCATCTCATGAGGAAAAAACACTTATCCAGGCAGATCATCCATGCTGTCATAACACGGCAGGATGGAAGGAAAACCCGATATTTCCAGCACCTCTTTGATATTGCCCTGTAAACCTGCCAGACCCAGCTCCCCGTTCAGCTGCTTCAATTTTTTTGCCACTACCAGAAATATCCGCAATCCGGCACTGGAAACATATTCAAGATCGGTCAGGTCAAAAACAATTTTATGATTTCCCTGCTCAATGATCTGGGTGGCTTCCTGATCCAGCTTCGGCGAGGTGACAGCATCCAGCCGGCCGGTGATATGTACCACACAAGTATTGCCCTGCATGGTTGATTCTATTTCCATCTTTCCTCCAGCATATGTGATTATTATTATATCCTGCTTTGTATAGTGAAACCTGTTCAGCCTGTCAATAATTTAAACAGGGGGCACCGCTTTTTGAGGCACCTCTGGTACAGACATGACAACCTGTTTCAATTGCTGTCAAACAGGTCCAGTTGTTTTCCCGGCGTATTTTTTCTGACCGATCCAGTGTTTAAACCGGTACTTTTGGCAGGAACGCTGATTTCCGCAGGACCGGCACCCGTTTTCTGGGCTTTTTCCAGGTCTTCAGGTACTTTAGAATAATCAATTTGAAAACTGGTGGATGAAAGTTTTTTCAAGGACAGGGGACGGTTCAGCAGCAAGGCCTTTTCCTGACTGGTGACCACCGGAAAACCGTAATGCATGTTTGTATGCTTGACCACTTTTTTATTTTCCAGCCGGTGGCTGATAAACTCACGGTGATGGTCCAGCCGCTGGGTGATGAGTGCATTTGAAAAATCAACAATAGCATCAGCCCGTAACGCAATGGCAGGCGCAAAACCCGTCTCAAGTTCAAACCCCACACTGTTCCTTCCGGCTGCCATTGCTGCCAGAGCAGTTGTGCCGATTCCCATGAACGGATCCAGTACAGTATCGCCTTTAAGGGAATACATGCAGATCAGGCGATAAGGAAGCTCAAAGGGAAAAGCACCGCTTCTTTGTCTCAGTGCTTTGTCCGTCATTCCCTGGCGTGTCCCTTTCAGATCCATCCATATGTCGGAAAACCACTGGTTTCTTTCTTCCCAGAAAAAAGCACTTTCATGCCGTTTTTTCTTATCCTCAGGGGTTTTAAACACCCGTTTTCCACCTTTTCTGACAACCAGAATATATTCATGTTCCAGTGTAACATAGGCCCCTGCCGGCAGCATGCCGGATCCCATGAATTTGTTGGGTGCATTGGTCTGTTTGCGCCACAGCACCGCCGGAAGTGAGGTAAACCCAAGCGAAAGCAGGCAGGACATGATCCGGGAGTGGTTCGGATACAGCATGAAATGGCAGTCAAGGGTGCGGGCGGCATCACCAATATTGATACAGGCAAATCCGCCGGGCTTCAGAACCCTGTAAATGCCGTGCCATACCCGGTCAAGCTGGCGATGCATAATGTCAAAGGCATCCATACCTTTGCCTTTTGCCAGGGTTTTTTCCACAGCCGGTGCCATTGCAGTGAATACCTGGTCCCACATCTCGATCATGGGATAAGGAGGGGACGTTACCACAAGGTCAATGCTGTCTTCTGCAAGATCAGCCGTATTCCTGGAATCTTCAAATATAAGATGGTGTTTTGTCTGCATAAACATGCCTTTATTATCAACTCCTGATGACCGGAAAGGAGGGAATCTGTTTTACCGGGATCTTTACCGATCAGGGCAATGAATGTTATTGGGTGAGGCGCAAATTGGACATATCAAAGGTCTCCACTTTGTTCTGGCCCAGGGCCATCTGCCGGATCCGGGCGGATTTCACCCGTGCCCGGTCAATGTTTTCTTTGGGAATCTTATGGGCACGATACCACTGGTCCGGGTTCCCGATAAAAGCCAGCAGGATTTTCACCGCTTCTTCTGCTGTGCTGCATGACTGGATCAACCTGGGGGTAAAGGCAGGACCGTATTTTTTACTGGCAATTTTGCGGGTCTGTTTCTTGACATGTTCCCACAGATTGTCCGGATCCAGAAGAATAATCGGGGCCAGGGCATTTTCATGCAGCTTCATGGAGGTGATGGTGATGGCCAGTTCTTCGGCACTGCCATAGCCGCCGGTATTGACTACGGGCAGGTTGCTCAGCTTCTGGAGGTGGTCCTGCCGGGCCAGGCGAAGCCCCTCTTTGTATTTGATCAGCCCGTCACAGGTGGTCAAAGATGCCTGGTGCTCCCCTTCCAGGTCAATGGCAATCCCCACACTCATGATATTATGCTGCCGGGCCAGGTCATTGGCTTCTTTCATGAGCCCGGGACCACCGCCATGAACAATACCCATTTCATACCCCAGCCGCAGGGCCAGTTTGTTGATCAATTCAATGGTCAGCCGGTTGTCTGCCTCGCTGGTGTGGGATCCGTAAAACGCAACCCAGTAGCGGACACGGTCAAAGCGTTCCTTGTCATCAGGTTCCATGAAACACCCATGGTAGAAACTGTAAAGTTTGTCTGTGCCTGAATCATAGCGCAGAAACTCGCATCCGGAATGATCTGAATGGGTGAGCGCGATCATTTTTTTGACATAATCGTCTGCAAAGGAGGGGTTGTTCATCTGAATGAGAAAGGTCCGCAGTCCGCTTGTTTTCAGCGCACCCACAACCTCGAGGTCGGGAAAATCCCTGCCAATGAATACCCGGGAGTTCACCCCGCCCAGAGCCGACAATTTTTCCAGGGTGTTTTTGAATTTTCCATTGCCCTTTTCCATTGCCGGTGGGAGGTTTTTTCTGAAAGTGGACTCCAGAATGGCGTTGCGGATAATTTCCAGCTGGGCGTGGCCAAAAGGATCCAGGGCTTTGGGGATGGGGATGCAATTGGCCTTGTTCAGGATCAGGCCCAGAGAATCCTCATCCATTACAGAAAACAGATTGGCGATTTCCGCATTGGTGAGAAGATCGCTCAGTCGGTATCCGTCTTTGACCTTGGTTTTTTCCAGGGGCACGGTCAGGGGATTTTTAGCCCTGAAAAAACGGATCTTCACCCGGATATTTTTCAGGGCAACCGGATCCGTACCAAAATGAAACAGCTCCACCTGGCGGTCTCTGAACGTTCTGAAAGGATCCAGCACCCGGGCGGGCAGATGTTCAATTCCGGCATCATCCGGATCTGTCTGTACATCAATAATACCATAGATATCACCAAGAGAAATCTTGATGGCCCCCACAAACAGATCCCCGGGCTTCAGCCAGGTGTTATCGATATCAAAAGACATGCGCGAGCGGATGGAATTCAAGGCGCTGCGTCCTTTTTTGATAACCGCGCTGATGCTGGAGAGGTTCATGGCATCGGGTTCAAAACAGTATTGGTAGGGCTCCAGTTCCATGGCAACATAATCACATACCTGGCCGGTGGCCGGATCTGTTTCCTGGCGGATATCAAATCCTTCATAATACCCTTTTCCAGTTCTTCTGCCCACAAACAATCGCTTATGCAGGTAATGGCGAACATCTCTGATCCGCAGTTCCGGGTCCATAACAACCAGGCGCCCGATTTCATCGCCTTTTTTAAACAGATCCAGGGCATTTCCCAGCAGGGGATTCAGATTCTGGAGTTGCGCCTCCACAAAAATATCAGATCCTTGAATCACAGGCGGGTTGCCTTCTTCTGCCAGATCTGTTTTAATACCTATCTGCGCATTACCGCTTCTGCCGCTGAAAACAAACGGTTTTTTTTCACGGATGGCAGAACAGATATAATCAGACACAAAGGGGAAATGAAACCGGGATGCAAGGATACCATTGTCTTCTTTCTGGTCATGAAGTTCCGCAATATACCCGTCCGGACTGATAATCTGAAATATCTGCATAAATTCTCCTTACAGCAGCAACACCCCCCCCGGGAAGGGTTCACCGGGCCGGTAAAAAAAAGGCAAAATTTGTGGGGCTATTTTTGACACAAGACATTTGCCAAGTCAAGAAATAGTCTGCCAGCACCAGGATATGAGATTCTTGAGTAAGGATAATAATGTCAAGAACTCGGTACTCTCAAGAGCGGTTTAAAATACACCCGAAAAAAACTACTGCCGCATATTGTATATAAAAGGCGGATTATGTTTTCCTTTTGGATAATCCAGGCCCGGACCCCAGTAGGGCTGAACCATGAGGCCCATGACACCGGGTGATCTCTGTTGCAGACACCTGTCCAGAATCTGCTCCGCCGGCACACCCAGGGCCTGTGCTTCTGCCACCTCTTTATGGACAAACTGGTCCTTGAACCAGCTTTTAACAACCGGCATAGTAGCAAGACAGGCAATATAAATTTGAACCCGGAGACAACCTCTTGGTGAACATGAAAAATGTTCTTTAAAAAACACAAACCAGATGATAAGATGCCGGGTTTGTGAATACATTACCTTCAGGGAGTTGAAAATGGACACGGAAATTAAAATCAGAGGATATCACACAGACCTGTACCAGCATGTCAACAATGCCCGGTATCTCGAGTTTCTGGAAGAAGGCCGCTGGCAGCTGCTGGAAAACCACCTGGATCTTGAAGCATTCATGGGGAGCGGATTTTCTTTTTTTGTGGTCAATATCAATATCTCCTACCGCAGCCCGGCCCGGGTGGGTGATACCGTCCTGGTCCGCTCCGGCCGCAAAAAAATCGGCAACAAAAGCGCTGTTTTCCAGCAGCAGATTGTAAACAAGTTCACAGGCGCGGTGTGCATTGATGCGGATATAACCTTTGTCATCGCCGACACCAGCGGCAGGCCCCTGAAGCTCGAAGGAGAAATCAAGGAAAAACTATTGCAGATTCCTTTGTTTGAAGGGTGATCTGACACTTTCTCCGACAGGAATGGCACCTTATCTGGATGCAAAAAACATCTCCGGATCTTTTCTTTTATCACAGGTCTTGTTCAATCTGACCGCAATATCCTTGAAATTGCCTTGCTTCATTATTCTTGCCGATTCAGGGCATGCTTTTATACAGGCGCAGCAATGGATACAAATATCATCCATGGTGCAGAATCCGGCTTTTTCATCCACGGCTTCCACAGGACAGAACGACACACAGGTACCGCAGGCAGTGCAGTCCTCTGTTACATCTATGAACGGCACCCCCCCGGGAATGGTTGGTTCTTTGTAAGGAAAATTTCCCGGCACATCAACTGGTGCACAAGACAAGCCTTTGGCAGTGCTGTCCATCAGCCGGGCAATCTTTTGGCCAAAATCAAATGCAGATGCCAGATCTCTTTTATCCGGACGGCTCCGGGCAATAGGGATCTGGTTTGTGGAAAAGGAATGTTCTCCAATGAAGGCCCCTGCTGCCAGGGGCTGGCATCCGCACTGGATACAGATATCCTTTAATTCCAGCAGGGCATCATCATATTCCCGGTTCCCATACAGCACCACCGGCACAGCTGGAATGCCCGGTGCAGACAATTGTTTAAAATAATCTGCAGCCAGAGACGGCAGTCTGCCGCTGTATACCGGGGCACCAAAAATAACCAGAGAACTATCTATTTTTGGCGGAATCTTTTCTCTGGCCTGTGAAAGGGTGATATCACAGACATCTGCAACATCATAGCCCGTTCCTTTTGCAATCTCTCCCAGCACGGTTCTGGTGGTGGCAGTAGGACTGAAATATACGAGGGTGATCGTTTTTTTATTCATCTTATCCATTTTCTCCCATATGTGCACAAGGTATTTGAAAAATGCCATGAATTGCTGTATGAATACTTTCCATACCGTATTTTTAAAAAAGGACAGAACATCTTATGCGTATTACAGAAAAATGCCCTGCCTGCGGCGGGGATCTTTACATCAAACGGACCTGAACAAAGGTTTTCTTCTGCTGCAGGTCCTGCAGCCGGAACTATCCTGAAGCCAGATACAAAGACCTGATGGATGAATATCTTGAAGAGCAGCTGGCCAATGTCCCCATCAACCGGATCTGATCCATTGTGCACAACTGCTGCTGAACCTTTTGCCGCCCCCCGTTTTCCCGCCGTTCTAAAGCATTGCTTCTTCATCATAGATATTGCAGATACAGCATAAAAACGTGGCAGGTTCGTCTGTAATGTTTTTCATGCCGTGGGGCTGCATGCTGGGAATGTAGATGGAAGTCCCGGGCCCGCAGACCATCTTTTTGTTCAATTCATCTGTTTTTGGATCAAATTCCCAGCATTCGAATTCTCCGGAAAGAATATACATGGTCTGGTGATAAAAATGGTTGTGAATGGGGATCTGTCCCCCCGGCTGAATGGTGAAAAACCGCAACCCGTATTCCGGAATCCCGTTTTCATCCTCACCGTGCTGAGACAGCCACCGGATGCTTGTGCCGATGACATCCAGGTGTTTGCCTTTGTAGGGAAACGTATCTATCAATTTTTCTTCACAATCCTTCCAGTGTACAACCTGCATAAAATAGCTCCTTAATTTTTTTTCTTGAATATTCAGCCTGCCACAATGCATGAAAAAATACCAGCACAATATTGTCGTGCCAGGGTAATCGCAAGTAGATGCAACGTCACCTATATTGACACAGCCCCCTGAGGGTAGCGGTGTGACAGGAACGTCAGATGCCAATCGCGGACCGGTCACACCGCTACCTTCAGGGGGCGGGTATCAAGCAGCTGAGCAGGATGTGGGTACATGCGATGGCCCTGATTATCATGCCCGGCTGTTCGAAAAAAACAGTCAGTGTTTGGGATTCTCATTTTTTTTATTTTATCCTTGTCAACACCTGTCACAGCAGTTAATAGTTTGTTAACAAAATTATTGACAGGACAACAAATGGAAACCGGCCTGAAAAAAAAATGGATCAAGGCAATTGTACTGGGACCCAGACAGATCCTGTTCGGGCTTGAAATGGATGACGTACGCCTCACTGATCTGGTCTTGTCATACATTGCCGAGCAATGCACCATGCACGGCCAGGCAAATCTTTTTGATATCACAAATGAGGTATCAACCCGGAACAGCCTGCCTGAATCAGAGATCCTGCAGATGATTTTTGGCTTTGTGCATGAACTCAAGCTCTGCTTTTATCTTGAGGGACGGCAGATACCGGCCCTGGAAGCCAAACAGAAGCTGATGGACACACCAGATACAGACATCCGGGTGGTCCTGAACAAAAAAGTTTCGGCAGCAACATTCAGTGCAGTGCAGCAGACTTTTCAGTTGATGGGAATGGAATTTGAAAATTGTGAAGACCAGCACAGCTTTGCATTTGCGGCATTACACATGTTTGAGCAGTGGCACAATGATGTGAAAACTTTTTATACTCTGGCAGGCACGGGTTCCTACCCGGGCAGGGATCAGATGGCCAGACTGCTTGCATTTACAGGCCGCCTGCTGCAAAACCAGACCGCCCATGCTGTTTTAACCGACTGTTTCAACCAGAAAAACCTTTTACCGGCCATTGCCCGAAAATTTCAAAAAATCCGCACATTTTACACAAAGGATATAAGCTTCTGGGATCAGCTGTTACAGGCCATGCCGCAATTTGCTGAAAATCTGTCCTGCATAAAAAAATATCCCGATGCAGCTGCTGCATACAGCCAACTGGCTGACATTGTTTCCTCTCCCTCCCCCTTTGACCGGATCCAGGCAGCCAGGGATCTTTTCAATACGGTCAATACATGTCATCAGCAGATTGAATCCCAAAAATTAGAAGATTACCGTCAGCAGGCAAAAGATCGGATAGATACGGTTATCACCAGACTGACGGCTGATATGGCAACCCACAATATAGATCCGGACCTGCGGAACCGTATTTTATTGTCTCTACGGCAGACCCAAAAAAAAATTTCCAGCCTGCCTGATATCCGGCAGGTAAACAGGCTGTGCAGCAACGCCATTGATCTGGCCATGGACCAGTTTGAGGACTTGGTGGAAACCTGAACTGCAGGCTATCCCACATCTGCGGCAGCCTGCCATCCATGGGTTTTTGCCAGCTTTTCAAACATCTGGACAATACCGGCCACAAGGCGGAACACCATGTCACTGCCCCCGTTTTCAGAGGCGCTGCTGTCAAAAAACAGATGCAGATCCGATGCCATGCCGTCTTCTTTTTTCCAGTAGCAGATCATCATGGGCACCAGAGGCAGCGGCTGCAGGACCATAGAGATATCTGACTGGTAAAACTCCTCCACCTGTTTTCCGTTAAAAATCATGGCCAGGTCCTCAAACAGGTCCGGATAGGTGTCAGCAATTTTTTTCAAGGGCTCTTCCGTGCGTTTCACAAAAAGCCCGTTCAGTTCCCGGCCGCCTGCAAGCTCCCGAAAAGGCACCCATTCACCGGTAAGGGGAACCCCTTTGCTTTCCAGCACATATGTCAGTACAGGTCCTGTAATCCAGGGGTTGATATGAATATCAGAATGGAAGCGGCCGGCATTGTCCACTGAAAACGGCTTGCCGAAAATCCGGATGGTAAGCCTGCCCTTATCATATTTTCCTCCGGTTCTGGCAGCAGCTTCGGCAAGATCCAGGTCTGCCAGTTTTTGTTTCATGTCTGCAAGCTCTTTTTCCTGTTCCGCTTCTCCGGGTCTGTGTCCCTGGTTTGTACTTTCCTGGTATCGGGTAAGAATTTCAGCATCCAGATGCGGGCATTCCGACAATTTTTTTTGCCCGAGAAACACCTTTGATGCAAAGGCCAGGCAGGTGGGTTCATTGCATTTTTTACAATTGGATTTATCAAGGAGTTTAAACACTTCCATGGCATTGGCAAACATGATCTGTCTCCGGTAACTGGTTGTCAAATGATCTGTTTTTACCACAGGCGCCCCAACAATTCAACCGGCCGGGGTGTATCATTAAAAATTAAAGCTTGTGTTTTGGCTGCATTGTGGTAGACTAATCTTTTTGCTGGTGCCATCCGGTCGGTGCCTGGAGTATTGCGGTCGATTCCCTAATCTTAAAATTTGCCCCAATCCTTACGAATCTATATTTTTTTGCCTGGATCGGTTCTGTATTAAAGCAGACGGGCTTTTTTAAGAAGGAGAATTACCTATGTCGTTTGACACCCTGGGTCTTCAGACCCATTTGCTCCGTGCTGTTGAGGCACTGGGTCACACCACCCCAACCCCTATTCAGGAAAAGGCCATCCCTACAGTGCTTACGGGAAAAGATATCCTGGCCGGTGCCCGCACCGGAACCGGAAAGACCGCTGCCTTTGCGCTGCCCATACTGCAGCACCTGGACCAGGAAAAGGGGAAAAACCATCTTCCCCGGGCACTGGTCCTCACCCCCACCAGGGAGCTTGCTGCCCAGGTGGAAAATGATTTTAAAGACTATGGCCGCTTTCTGTCTTTGCGCACGGCCGTTATTTTCGGCGGGGTAAATATCGCCCCCCAGATCAAGCAGTTTCAAAAAGGCGTGGACATCCTGGTGGCCACCCCCGGCCGTCTGCTGGACCATCTGGGCCGCAAGACTCTTGACCTTTCCCGGGTAAAGTTTTTGGTGCTTGACGAGGCCGACCGTATGCTGGACATGGGATTTATCCATGATATCCGCAAAGTGATCAAATGCCTGCCTGCCAGACGTCAGAACATGCTGTTTTCCGCCACATATACCAAAGAGATACGGCAGCTGGCAGACGGATTGCTCAAAAACCCGGTACAGATCGAAGTTTCTCCGGGAAACGCCGCTGCCCGGGGCATTGACCAGGAGGTGTACCAGGTCTCCCAGACCGGCAAACGCACCCTGCTGTCAGGCCTGATAAGAGACGGCAACTGGCACCAGACCCTTGTATTTACCCGCACCAAACACCGGGCCAACCGCCTGACCAAACAGCTGCTCAGCGACGGCATCACTGCTGCCGCCATCCACGGCAACAAAAGCCAGGCCAACCGGACCCGGGCCTTGGCTGATTTTAAAAGCGGGGCAGTCCAGACCCTGGTGGCTACGGATATTGCGGCCCGGGGCCTGGATATCAAGCACCTGCCCCATGTGGTGAATTTTGATCTGCCCCATGTGCCTGAAGATTATATCCACAGGATCGGCCGCACCGGCCGGGCCGGCGAACAGGGAACCGCCCTGTCTCTGGTGAGCAGCGATGAACAGGACCTGCTGGTGAAAATCCAGCGGCTGCTCAAAAAACAGCTGCCTGTGAAACAGGCCCAGGTCAGCGCTGTGGAAAAAACTTTTCAGACCGCTGTTGTCAAAAAATCTGAATCACGTTCTCCAAAATCCAGGCCGGCCCCAAAAACAGCCAGGCCTGATACCCGACGGCAGCGCAAAAACACAACCTGGCTGCCTTCAGGTCTCAAACCTAAAAGACAGGCAGCAGCCTGGTCGGCTGTATAATAAAAAATACAATAACAAGGGATTATAACAAAATTTAATCCCTTGTTATGCCCTTTAAAAATTGTTTCAAACCCTATATCCACCCCCCCCACATTTTTACCACCTTCTTTTTTTAACCAGTCTGCCATGGGATCTGCTCAGAAAAATAAAACTGGCATTTTTTTGCTTGAATTGGATTTTGTGAGACACTTCCCGCGATCATTTTTGGGAAAAATCCGGGTGAACCGATAGCCCCGGCATCCACATGCTGGTGGCGCTAGCCATTGCCTGGGTCCAGACCGCTGCCGGAATCCTCCCCACATTGCATAATTTTGAAGCTGCCGGCACAGATCAACCATCAGTATGCCGTTGTCTTGATTCTGAAGTATGTCAAGCTCAACGTGGCCTCCGCCGTTGAGATCCAGCATTCCCTTTATTACGGGGGTGTTCGGGTTCTGTCAAGAATAAATGCTTTTTGATGATGATGTGTTGTTTTCCGAGAATAAAATTCTAATTCTTTCCAAAATCCCATATATTATGAGGTTATAACGGTTTATTGAATTCTCATAGAGATAAGCATGTATCAAGAATTTCAAGAGTGTTTTGAAAATGTAAAAGATTGCGTCAATGCTGCTCTTGGCCATTATCAAGTATGGTTTACGCTTCAAGGTAAAGATAAGGCCATTGACGAGTATTTAATGGATATGAATGACTATCTGTACGTTGAATTTTTTTCGTGCCGCTAACATTGCACACTACAAGTTAATGTTCATAGAAACCGGTTGCATTTTTGACACGGATGATCGAACTGATAGATTTCGGCGTCTCAGGGAGTTAATCTATGCAAATGGGTTACATGATTTATCAAAGAAGTTCGAAGGTAACCCGATTGTTGCGCTGGGTGATGCGGCCAAAGATTGGAACCTTGTCCTCATCGGATTTTTCACAGCACTGTTCCTCATCATCGCCTTGGACGGATTTGGATCAAAAAAAGATTCCAGCTCCGGAAAAACAGCCGTTGATGGACTCTCACCCCTTCCTTCAGAGCGCTTCAACGCGGATTTTCGAGGATCCGATCATCAGGGTCGAGCAAACCGTGGGAAAAAGAAGAAAGACCGCGATCAGGTAAAAGCCCCATGCCAGTCCCAGAAAATCCATGAGCAGCCTGGATCCCAGGGCTCCAAAAAAACCGCGGGATCAGTATAGGCCAATGCTCATGCATGCAAACCCGGGAAAGCATTCTAAACCTTGGTACAATACATGAAGGCCAAAATTTTCTCTTGATTTTTCGCTTTGTGTGTGATGTGATGTGAGGTGATAGATCCTTATGAAATGCAATTATGTTGCACAGCGGAATTTCAAGCCACGATCCTTTAAAATAAAACAAAAATACCCAGGAGGAAGGTTTATGAACATGAAAGGTGCCCGAACCCTCAATTGGTTCCCGCTCACCCTGGTTGTGCTTGCAGCTGTATTGCTGAGCAGCTGCGGCGGGGAGCCTGAGTTGAATTCAATATCCGTCAGTCCTGAGCAGGAAACCGTGACCATCGGCCAGACCCTTGAATTCACGGCCGAAGCCCTTTCCAAAGAAGGCGAAAACATGCCGGAGACCGCGATCCAATGGTCCCTGGACCCTTCAGATATAGGGAGCATCGACACCTCCGGAGTTTTCAGCGCCCAAAAACCGGGTCAAGCGACCGTCAAAGCCTCCTCCGACACTGTCTCCGGTACAGCTACAGTTGATATCCGGCCGAAAAAGGTCGAGACCATCAAAGTTCGGACTGAAAAAGAACAGGCCCTCCCCCTAAGCCGAATCAAGGTCCAGGGCAAACTCCTGGCTGGGGATAATACACCGGCCGGTTTCAATACGGTCAGCCTCTCCCCGGAAACCAAAGGCCTGGAGTTGAGCGCCGACAGCATGAAAACCGGCGAAGAGGGAGAGTTTGCATTCGAGCTCGTCCTTGGACCAGAACCCGGACCGAATACCGTTTTACTGAAATCCGGCCCTGCAGAGGACACGCTGAGTATTGCCGGGAGCAAAATCGTCAAGTTGGCCATTCAGCCTGAACGAGACACTTTTGAAGTCAACGAGCTTGTTGACTTCCAGGCCCTTGGTTTTGACAAATTCGGCAACCATCGCCCTGTCAAGACCAAATGGACTGTGAGCGGGGACAAGGCCGAAGTGAAAAAAGACGGCAAAGTCAGGATGCTCAGCACCGGAGAGGCCGTCATTGTCGCCGACTTCCATAAACTCAGCCGTGGACGGCCCTTTTCCATCGTCCCCGGAGAACTCGCGGAAATTCACCTGCATCCCGAGGAGTTGTCCCTGCAGGCCGGACAAAGCAGGTATCTGAAAGTCACCGGGAAAAACAGTCATGGGCATAGCCTTCCGGTCGATGTATCCTGGAGTCTGAGCGAAAACCTGGGATCCATTGATCCGGACGGGCTGTTTGTGGCCAAAAAAGCTGGAACAGGTGAAATCAAAGCCAGCCAAGACGATATTTCCGCGTCCATTCCTGTCACCGTCGAACCGGGCTTTCTGTCGGACATCGAGCTCAAACTGGAAAAAACTTCACTCCAGGCCGGGGAGACAACCGATCTCAAGGCCCAGGGCTATGACGTCTTCGGCAACCCTATCCCGGTCGAGCCAATCTGGAGTCTGGATCAGGCCCTGGGTCGCATTGATCAACAAAGAGATGAACTCACCGTCTACCAAAGCGGCCAAGGATCTGTCAGAGCCCAGAAGGACAATATTCTGAAAGCGGTTCAGATCAAGGTTGCGCCGGCCGATCTGTATCGTCTGGAGATCATCCCCTCCAACCCCACCGTCACGGCCGGCAATGAAATCCGGTTTCAAATCAAAGGATTCGACCGCTTCAACAATCAGGTTGCAGCGGATCCGCAGCTCGAGCTCCGGGACAAACTGGGTGATCTCACGGCCGACGGATCCTTTAAGGCCTTGCAGGCCGGAAACACGGTTCTGAATGTCCAGCAGGAAGAGGTGAAAGCCAGTACTTCAGTAGCTGTGGTCCCCGGGGAAATGGTCAAGGCAGTTCTCACTCCTGACGCGCCGGTGGTGCTTCAGGCAGGTGAAGTCCAGAACTTCAAGGTCTTTGGTTTGGACGCCCTGGGAAATACGGTTTATTCCAAAACCGTCTGGAATTTACAGCCGCCTGCGCTGGGGACGGTCGATAACCAGGGCGTGCTGACCGGGAAGAAAACCGGAAAAGGGAAAATCGTGGCAGAAATTCAGGACCAAAAATCCGGCGAAACAGCCGTCCTGGCAAACCCTGTGCAGATCAAGCCGGGCGAACCGGTCAAAATTGACATTGCGCCTGAACAGGCCAGCTTGGCCGCCGGAGAAAAAAGGGCTTTTCAAGCCACTGTCTATGATAAATTCGGAAATACAGTCAATACGGCGGTCAACTGGAGTCTGAAAAGCGAATCCATCGGCTCCGTCAGTAAAAACGGAATTTTCAAACCGGTCAAATCCGGCGAATGGAAAATCACGGCCGGCGTGAAAAACGTCCGGGCCCATGCCGAAGTGTCGGTTGCTCCCGATGAGATCGCCTACAACAATGTGACCCCGGCCCAATTGAGCCTCAAAGCGGGAGAAACCCAGAAGATGGAAGCCGTGAGCGAGGACAGGTTTGGCAATGTCGTAGCCTCGGATGTTGTTTGGAAGGTCGTTCCAAGCGAACTCGGACATGTGACCAAGGACAACGTTTTTGTTGCCCAAAAAACCGGTCAGGGCTACCTCACGGCAGTGGCCAATGACATTGCCCAGAAACTGCCCCTGGAAGTCCAAAAAGGGCCTTTGGACCGGATCAATATCGAGCTTCCCGAAGTGCCCGTCCCCTCAGGATCTTCGCTGAAGCTTCAGGCCAAAGGGTTTGACCCCGGGAACAACCCTGTCGCCATGCAGCCGAACTGGTCTCTCGAACCGGAGACTCTGGGGCGGATCGATGAACAAGGTCAATTCACCGCGGTCAAGGCGGGAAAGGGGCGTATTATCGCCGCATCCAAAGGCGTGGAAGCCTCGGCTGAACTAGAGGTGGTTCCCGGCGAAGCGTCCCGCATCACAGTACTGAACAGCACTCCTATAGAAATTACGGCCGGTGAAAGCATCGAACTGAATATTCAGGCTTTTGATGCCCAGGACAACCGAATTCCCAAACCGGAATTCACCTTTCAAATTGAAGACAAATTAGGAACTGTCCTCAAAGACTCTCAATTCAGGGCGCATTTGGCCGGCAGCGGCGACATCACAGTCAGTGCCGGACAGGCCCGGACTGCGATTCCAGTCCGGGTTGCCGTGGGACCGGTGGCCCGCATCGAAGTCCAACCTGCAGAAACCGCCATCGCCTCCGGTTCCAATTTGACTTTTCAAGCCTCCGGCTATGATCAGGAAGGCAACCAGGTGAATCTCAAGCCCAGTTGGACGGTTATCGGAGGTATCGGATCCATCACTGAGGAAGGAAAATTTACGGCGCACACGGTCGGCCAGGGCTTCGTCAGCTGTCAAATGTCCGGGGTAGCCGGGTTGAGCCGCATTCAAGTCGAGCCGGGGTCGGTTTCCAGGATTGAAGTCCAGCCCGAACACTTGGAAATTGCCGCCGGACAAAACCAGGAATTCACAGGAGCGGCCTTCGATGCCCAGGGGAATGTCGTACCGGTTGAGCTGCACTGGTCCGTGCAGGGCGAGGATTCGCCGGGATCCATCTCAAAAGATGGAATATTCAGCGCGACAAGTGCAGGCAGTGCTCAAATCCAGGCAGAACACGAAAATATCCAAGGCCAGGCCCAGGTAACGGTCGTTCCTGGAGAATTGAGCGAACTGATTCTGGAAAAACAGGACCTCAAACTCGCATCCGGTGAACAGATCAAACTCCAGGCCAAAAGCAAAGACCAATACGGCAACGCGGTCCAGGCCAGCGTCTCCTGGACAGTCTCTCCTGAATCACTGGCCACGGTCAGTTCCTCGGGTCTGGTCACGGCCCGGAAGGCCGGCTCAGGAACTCTCCGTGCCACCAAAGGGTCTTTGACTGCTGCTGTTGACCTGACTGTTGTTCCCGGCCCGCTGGCCTCCATCCGGATTCAAGCCCCGAACGGACTACTCAAAGGCGGTCAAAGCTATCAGTTTAAAGCCCAGGGATTCGATTCCGGGGGCAATCGGGTTCATTGCAGCCCCAATTGGGCCGTCACCACGCATATTGGCAATATCGACCGCACAAGCGGAAAATTCAAAGCCAACAAAGTAGGCAGCGGTTCAGTGGAGGCGTATGACCAGGGCATTGTCGCCTCCAGGGAGATTAAAGTGGTTCCCGGCGACCTGGCCCAGTTGTTTGTCGATCCCAATCCGGTGACCATCAAATCTGGTCATTCGCAGGAATTCCAGGTGACCGGCACAGATGTGGCCAATAACCAAGTCCAGGTGCCTGAACTCTCCTGGAAAGTGCACGGCGATATCGGCTCCTTCAAACAACCCGGACAGTTTTTCGCCACTTATCAGGGAAGCGGAAAAATAATTACCGGAATCGACGGGATCCGGGCTGAATCCTATGTCACGGTCATTCCCGGCGCCCCGGACCCCGACAATACCCGGCTCAGAGCCGAGCCCCCGACTGTGGAGGCGGACGGAAAAAAACTCGCCAAGATCATAGTTGAAGCTCGAGATGAGTACAACAACCCGGTGCCTGATTTTCAGGCCAAACTTGTCTCCAGCCGACAATCCGATGATCTGGAGCAACCCGGAGAAACCAATGCCCAAGGCCTGGCCGACGGTTCTGTTGCCTCTGATACACCCGGAACAACGACAATCACGGCCCTGATCGGCCAGGAGGCGGTCCGGGACACAGTGAGCATTGATTTCCGCTAAGCAGAAAATCTCCAAAGAAAAAAAACCGCCGGCTTGAAATCGGCGGTTTTTTTTGCCCGGACAGCAGCACGCCATAACGATTGGCCCCGTACAGACCGCCAACAATTTCACCTGCAGCCGCAATCCTTTGAGTCTGGTCCGACAGTGCTCATCAATGATCAGCCCGGCCTGCCTGCAGCAGATCTCGGCATACACCCCGGCGATCCCGTACCCGACCACAAGGTCATCAGTGCTGAGACGGCGCATAGAACTCCTTCATTGCATGCATTTGAAATTTTCTAACTCCAGACTTCGTACCGATATTACGAGGTTGAACATTAAAGATAGTTTTTGATTATTCTTGAAAAGAATATGACTCTGGGTCAGCTTCAGGGTTCAATTTGACAATATTCTCGCATTCCGCACTGTTGCATTGCAATGCCTCTTCAAATTCATCCGGAGAAAATTTTCGTTGTAATTGATTGATAATTCGAAGTGAAGTATCATAGTGACTCAACAATACAGCTGCTTTCTTATTTACAGCAACCAACTCCTCTTCAACAGCTTGTAAAGCTTTTAAAGATTGATTTTTTTCCTGCTCATACTTTACAATTCTTTCGTTCATTTTTGTGAAAAGTGATGATTTCTCATCTAGTGCTGCAATTTTAAGATGTTCTGCCTCATACTTGATTGGAAAATATGTTTTTTGAATATCGGTAAGAAATTTTATATCTGTTCTCCAGAATCCATCCCAATTCCAAAGAAGAGCAACAATAATTACTAACAGTGACAAACGAACCAAAATACCATCTATGTAATAAAAAGCACCTCTACTTTTTGGTGCAGCGGGATTTGATGATTTTTCCGTTTTCTCTTCAGTCATTTTTCCCTCCTTTTATAAACATAAATCCAATATTGTACCCCAAACCCTGCAGTCAGCAAAAAAGGATTTGTAAGGCGTTACGCATTTATCAAAAGCATAGAAAATCCTAAAATGGCAATTTTCACCCTCCAAAAGAGCATCAATGATGATGATCATAATATAACATTGCATCAATCATAACATAATATCAAATTTTGTTTATAAATCAAATAGTTTTTGTAAATATAACAATCCGAAATCCAATGTTTCTTATAAAAGATTGATTGTTACAATTTTCAATAATTCAACTTGTGTCTAACGGTCGATGTCAAAATTATGTCGCATTTTTGTTTTAATTGTTCCATCAATTCCGGTCTTTTGCAACATCCGGGTAGCACCCCGTCATACCCCCTGTCCGCACGTCTCAAAGAATTGAGGTAGCTCCTTGGCAGATCTTGCAACGAGAGCAATCTGTCTATTAAAACGCAGTGAGCTTTATCCAAAGCGCAGTAAAACCCCTTCTCGAACTGATTAAGAACATGGATGAATATTTGTTCCAGGGCCTGAAGTGCCTCCTGGGTGAATACCCGTTTCCGGTAGTTGGGAACAAATACCAAGTGCACATGCATGTTAAACACACAATGTCTGCCGGTTCTGATGTCTGGATTTCTTTATATGTTTTTCCTGATTCCTTGAGACGACTTATCCTCTCCCGGAGTTTCTTCTGGATTACCGAACAGGCAATTTTAAAACATTCCTGCTGGTTTGTTCTGGTCATTCATTTGCTGTTGGGGTATAGTAATAACAATTCACCATTAAGGGTCAAAAATAGTCACCGATGCATGCCCAAGATCAAGGGCAGGTCTCAGACTGGCTTGTTTTGGCCCTTTCCAGACCAAGCAAGCTGAAGAGGAAAATGAAACAACTATTGGAAACTTCTGACACCATTCATGAAGGCCTCACAAAACTGACCCTTTTGGCAAAGATGTCTGCAGCCAAAGGTGATGGCCGTCATCAACTCAACACCTTTAAAACTATATCCAAGGCCATGGACAATATAGGCACGCTTCAGACCCTGAACAGCAGCCAGATCCTTGCCTGTGTGAAGCTGCTCAAGATGATTGTAGCCCTTCAGCAGGCCATGGTCAAATCAGAGGATATCTCCCCAAAAGAGATTCCCACGCTTTACAGTATCACCCATACCCTCAACACCCTGTTTGTCAAAAGTTCCAAAGACGCCATTTCCAGCGGAGACACCGCAACGATCACCGAGCAGTGTGACGCTCTGCTCCAGGCCATTGACTATCTCAGGTCTGATGATAGCCTAAGAACCTGCGGTATCCTTGATGCCAAACTAAAAAACGCCGCAGGAAAGCTTAGGGAAAAGGCAGACATCATGACCCTGTTCCAAGGGAAAGACAGCCATTTATTCGCAAAAGTCATCAGTAATGCGGAAAAAGAGCTTGAAGAAAAGGATCTGGCAAAAATCGGAGAGACCTATGCCAAGCTGGATCATCTGAACGCCAAATTCAAACAAAAATACCCCCTGAAATCAAACCTGACCCACTACCTTGTCAAATTCCGGGAGACCTTTTTGGAAAAGCTTAAAGAGCGGATCAACGAATTGAAACAAGAGAGTGCAAAAGGGTCATTGTCACGCTGCCGAGAGCTGGTCGAGCAGATGACAGAACTGGACGGACTCAGGCAGTTTCATGGGGAGGCAGCCATGGATAGACAGATCAGAGTGCTCAGAAACAAGGTCCTGAATGAAAAAATCATTCCCCTTGAATCTGTGCTCAAAGAAACAACCCACTTTATCCGCAGCAGGGAGAACGATCACTTTACCATGGGATATCAGGAACAGTACCGAAAAGCCCATAATGAAGATGAAATATTCACCACGACATTTTACCGCCGCACCCTTGAGGAACTTGAGGCCCGCAAGGCGGTTTCCCTGTTAAAGGAAAAGCAGCATAAAATGAACCGTGTTGATATTCAAAAGGCTGGCCAGGCAGATTATGAAGGCAAGCTCCGGAAGAAAATCGAAACCTTGATCAGGGCCTTCGACCCCGGCGTTGACAGAAAAAACTAAAATTTTTAAAGCGACACTTTTGTCAATTATTGGTGGTCTGATCTGATTTGCAAAATGTAAGGGCTGGCAAATATAATGTTGAGATTGGACAGAGTTGCACATAATTATCCCTGCGTGAGTATTTACAGCCTGGATAAATAATAGATACCAATATTATGTTTCAACTACCCCGGCCTGAAGGCCGGAGCTTGTGAAGGGCTCCATGGTTGACCAGGGAAATGTTCAAAGTTTAATGGCAAAAGAATCATATTCAAAATTAGCCCTGAATGCGATGCACCGGGCATCAAAACAGGCACTTGAAAAAGCGGCAAATATGGATTTGAAAATTCCAGAGTGGAAAGATGGGAAAATTATTTTTGTCGATCCAAGGGAAAAACTGAAAAAAATGGGCTATGTCGAGATTCAAGAATAATCCAAGTATGAACTATTCAAGAGCGGTGAAATTTTTGGATACCTGCAATCATAAACCTGATAATATCTGTCGTGGAGGTTAAACAGCCCCCTGCGGGCTGAGGTCTATTTTACCAACCTGAAAGCCTTTACCAATTTCAAATGGAGCACCAGGGACCCGGTGGCGTTCAAAGATACGGAACTGGGACTGGTGCGGTTGAGGGCATTTGGTGTGTTCAATGTCAAGATTGTCCAGCCGGTGCTGTTTGTCAACTGCCTGGTGGCCACCAGGGCATTTCCAATACCCTGGAAGTGACCCAATATCTCAACCAGGTAGTGGTCTCCCGGTTCAATGACTATATCGGAGAAGAGATCGCCACCATCTTTGATCTGCCGATGCGGTACGATGCACTGGCCGGGGGCCTGGCCAGGCTACTCCAGGAGGATCTTCCCGATTCGGTCTGCACCTGACCCAGCTGTTTATCAATGCCATCACACCGCCCACCGAGGTCCAGAAAGCCATTGACGACAAAAGCCGCCTGGGCGTGCATGACGACATGAACAAGCTCATGCAGATGAAAACCGCCATGGCGATGGAAAAAATTGCTGACAACCCGGACGGCACTGCTGCCGGCGGGACCCAGGCCGGTATGGGAATGGGATCTGGAGGACAGCCGCGATTCTCTGGTGCTGGTATGCCGAAACTGCCACAGCCTGTGGAAAGCACGAAACAGTCAGCTGGCCACATGCCAGCCTGATCCTGCACTGGACAAAAAAATTTACGAAGAAAACCCTATGGAAGCCGCTTGTCAGCAAATCAAAAAAGGCTTTCTTTACAAAGTCCCGGCCCGGTCTTATACTTTAAAAGATATGAATCCAACACCACCTCATAAACACACAGGAGCAGACCATTGAAACAGATACTGGTACTGGCCAGCACCAACAAAGGCAAAGCCCGGGAGATCCAGGACCTTTTAAAGGGGTTTCCCCTGGACATCAAAAACCTCAATGATTTCGGCCCCATTCCCGAAGTCATTGAAGACGGTGAAACCTTTGATGACAATGCCTATAAAAAAGCATCATTTACCGCACGGGTTCTGGGATATCCTGCCATGGCAGATGACTCCGGCCTGTGCGTGGAGGCCCTTGGCGGGGCACCCGGGGTGTTTTCCGCCCGGTATGCGGGAAAAAACGCAAGCGATGCAGATAATGTGGCCAGACTGCTGGCAGATCTGGAACCTTATGAAAACCGGAAGGCATCCTTTGCATGTGTTATCTCCATTGCTGTTCCCACAGGGGCGGCCCTGACATACGAGGGATCCTGCCAGGGCATCATCACAAGAAAACCGGCCGGGGAAAACGGGTTCGGGTATGATCCTTTGTTTTATTTTCCCGCATATGACAAGACCTTTGCCCAGCTGAGTATGGAAGAAAAAGCACAGGTGAGTCACCGGGGAAAAGCCTTGAAACAGGTGGCCCATGAAATGGTCAAGATCCTGGAGTGGATCGAGCTCAACATGCCCCGGTTTGAACGGGTGGCATGCAAAAAAGGATGATATTGCCATGACAACATTTGAAGAATTTGCCGCACTGGTAAAGGAAAACCGTTCCTGCCGCCGGTTTGACAATGCCTGCAGCATCACCATGGATGAGTTGAAAGACCTGGTGGATCTGACCCGGCACTGTGCATCAGCCGCCAACAACCAGCCCCTGAAATACATCCTTTCCACGGATGCACAGACAAACAGGGATATTTTTTCCTGCCTGGGCTGGGCTGCCTATCTTACAGACTGGCCCGGCCCGAAACCGGGGGAACAGCCATCTGCCTATATTGTTATCTTCGGGGACCATACCATCTCCGACAAGTTCTGGTGCGACCACGGCATAGCAGCCCAGACCATTTTGCTGGGGGCCAGAGCCAAAGGTCTGGCCGGCTGCATATTCGGGGCCATAAACATCAAAAAACTCAAAACCTTTCTGGATATCCCCGACCACCTGGAGGTCAAGCTGGTGGTGGCCCTGGGCAAACCTGCGGAAAAGGCGGTCATTGACCCGGTGGGACCGGACGGGAGCATCAAATATTTCAGGGATGAAAACCAGGTTCACCATGTACCCAAAAGATATACCCGGGAACTCATATTCAAAATCTATTAACGCGGGAAATCCGAAACCCAGGTGCCCCTCCTCATTTTCTTTTTTTTTAACAGAAACTAAGGAGTAAGGCACTAAAGTGTGTTGCTTTTCCCACAGGTTTGGATTGCCATGAAGGCGGTGTTGTGAAAATATTGTTTGTTAACCCGGCATGCCTGGACCAGCGCGTCACAGACTCGGATGCGCAGGTGGTGCCCATAGGTCTTTACTACCTGGCTGCCCAGATACTGGATGCCGGATTTGATGCCGCTATCCTCAACCTGGCACAGGCTGAGATAACAGATCCGGAACTGGTTTTCACAACCACCCTCCAAAAGGAAAAACCCGATATCATCGGATTTTCCGTGACCAGTGCCAGCCGGTTTTCAGCCATGTCCCTTGCCCGGAGAGCAAAAAACCTGGCCCCCCGCACCTGGATCTTGATGGGCGGGCCAGGTGCCACCTTTATGGCAAACCATATCATGGCTGCCTGCAAGGCTGTTGATTTCATTGTCAAGGGAGAAGGGGAAACAACCTGTCTGACTCTGGCAAAGGCCCTGGCACAAAAAAATGCACCAGGTGTCAGCAAGATACCGGGGTTGGTATTTCGGGAAGGCCGGGACCTGAAAGACACGGGAAATCCTTTTTTGATCCGGGATCTGGACCGGTTGGCCCATCCATCCAGGTATTTTGGATTCCAGCACCTGGCCATGTCCCGGGGATGTCCCGGTGCCTGCACCTTCTGCGGTTCCCCCGAATTCTGGGGCACCCGCCAGGTACGGAGCCACTCTGCCGACTGGTTTGCCCATGAAATCACGGTCCTTGCCAGAAAAGGCGTTTCCCATTTCTATATTTCCGATGACACCTTTACCATGGACAGGGACCGGGTGATCTCCCTGTGCCAAAAACTGATATCAGCAGATCTGTCCATCACCTGGAATGCCATTTCCCGAGTGGACCATGTGGATCCGGAACTTCTGGCGTGGATGCGCAAAGCCGGGTGCATACAGATCAGCTTTGGTGTGGAATCCGGATCAGATGCCATAAAAAAGTGTCTGGGCAAACCGGTTCCCAACCACCTTGCCGTCCAGGCATTCCGCCAAACAGCGGCCCACGGGATTGTGCCAAGGGCCTATTTTATATACGGATCTCCCGGTGAAACCATAGATACCATAAACCAGAGCATTGATCTGCTCATGGCCCTGCAGCCTTTGGGAGCGGTTTTTTACATGCTGGTGCTGTTTCCCGGCACCCGGCTGTATGATCGGGCCCAAAAAAAAGGATGGGTGACAGAGGATATCTGGCACAAAAAAATGGAAGACCTGCCCTGGTTTGCGGTGGATGACACCCTGGATTTTTCACAGGTAAAAGCATTTGGAGATGCCCTGCGCCAGGCGTTTTACACCCATCTGTCAGACTTTGCCGCAAAGATTTCCCTCATTGATGATCCATCCTTGTACCGGTTCCATGCAGATTTTCTTTCCAGACTGGCCATGACCTTTTCCCACGGGGCTTATGCAGAAAATGACCGGGTGCAGGATTCAGACAGCACCGCCAGGATACTTTTTGAAAAAGCCCTAACCTATCATCCGGATTTCAGGGCATTTCTGGGCCTGGGGATGCTGCTGCAGAAATTCGGACAGTTTGACCTGGCCATGCAGGTGCTGGATCAGGGCCTGGAACATTTTGCCGGCAGCAAGGATCTGTGCCTGTGCAAAGGCATCTGCCTGATGAACCGGAAAAAATTTCGCGCCGCCCTGGATTGCCTGTCTTCTTTCAACCAATGTGCAGATGTCAGACTCTATATATCCATCTGCAGAAAAGAACTGGAAAAAACCCATGAACAAACCCTTTGACCACCACCTGGCCAACCTGCAGAACCGGGAACTCAAACTGCGCTCCCGGCGAAAAGAAATTCTGGACATGGAAGCGGAAACCGCTTTGGATACGATACTGGATGCCCCGAGCCCGGCTACCTTAGTCCAGTCCTTCCCGGACCAGGACCTGTATTTTCTCATGCACAAAATCGGGCCTTCCGATTTTATCCCCATATTGTCTCTGGCAGCATCGGATCAGTGGGAATACATTCTGGATGTGGAGGTGTGGGACGGAGATCGGCTCAACACAAAGGTGATGACCCGGGCCTTTAACCTGCTTTTCCAGGCAGACCCGGAGCGTTTTTTGCGTTGGATCATCATGGAAAAACCCGATTATTTCGAATTTTATCTGTTCCAGCACATGGATATCAAAATCCGCGAGCATGATGAATTTCCGCCGTCGGAATTTGAGGATTACACCACCCTGGACGATAAATTCTATTTCCGGTTTCCTGAAGAAAAACAGGATACTGATCCAGACACAGATTCTGATCCAGATGCCCCGCTGTCTGAAGATGTCCAGGCTTCGGAACTTATTGATGCCATGGTCAGAAAACTTTCGGATATGGATCTGTCCGTCTTCCACGGCCTGCTGCTGGAAACCCTCAGCACCCTGCCTGCAGAAACCGAAGAAGAGCAGTTCCGCCTGAAAAACATCCGCCTGGCGGAAAAAGGATTTCTGCCCGTGCATGAGGCCATCGGCATTTACCAGCCCACGGATATCGCATCATTGAGAAAACGCCCCAGAACCCAGATATTCGGCCCTGACACCTTTGACCCGGAACTGCCCCTGCCCCCCCAATGTTTTACCCGGTTTCTGTCCGGACAGGACCTGTTTGTCAAAAGTCTTGCCCTGCTGCCGTCTGATTTTGTTTTCACCCTGGAATCGGAGCTGGCCGCCCTGATCAACAAGATCATCTGCGCGGACCGCCAGAAAATCCGGGACAAAGAAACCATGGAAAAAACCATCCACAAGGCCGCCGCCTACCTGAGCCTGGGGCTGGAAACCATACTGCAGGAGAATATCAGCCTGGAAGCTGCAGCAGACCTCATCCAGACCTATTATCTGGAAGATCTTTTCAGGACCGGTTCCCGGGCCGGCATCCAGCTCAAGACAAAGGTAAAAACCTGGTATAAAAACAGCTATATCCAGGAACAGAACCTGCCCTTAAGCTTTCTGGGGGAAAATTTTCTCGGTATCATGGGCGGACTGTTTATAGACCGACCTCTGTATTTTGACAATTTTGCAACCGGCGAACTGTATCGGCATTTTGCCTCTTTATCCGATATCAGGAAAACCAGACAGGCCCTGGACCAGATCATGGGTCTGGACCGACTGCTGTCACACCTGAAACCGGACCTTGCCTCTTTTAAAAAAGGGGTGCTCACCTACAAGAGCCTTATCCTGACCCTCTGGGCCAAAGACCGCTTAGGGCTTGAAAAAAACCTGTCCCCTATTGCAGCCGACACCTTTAAACCATTTTTTATGGCCCTGTTTACACAAAAGACCGCTGGATCAGCTGGCATCAGCAGTGAAAAACCCCCTGTTATCAGCGATAAAGCCGGCGATCCCAGGACCGGGGATCTTATCCTCTGGGCAGCACAGGCAAGCGGCCTGGATGACCCAGCAGATCTGCCAGGCCCGTTGACCGATCTGCTCTTGGACCTGATTTCTGAAATCCAGGAAGAATACGGCACGGTGCCCCCCAGCCGGATGGATCCCAGATTCATCCCCCATTTTTTATTGAAAAAAACATTGACACCGGATCTGTGAGAAGTTAAAGAAGATAGTATGATGCGCGAAGAAAAAGGTTGCGCCATAATTTTTTAGATTATGCAATATACTATCAACCGCCGGGTAAATTTCTGCACACTGTTCTTTCTTTTCTGAACCTGAATCTCCCGACCTGGGCATATCAGATGCAAGGACCATGTGGAAAAGCCAATGGATACCAGACTGGATCTGTCAAAAGAAATCTTTCCGGTAAAACTTTCACGCCCCAAATTACAACAGACCTACCCCAGAACCCGTCTGTTTGCCATTCTGTCACAATCTGTGGGGAACTGTGCTTTATGGATCTGCGGACCGGCAGGCTCCGGTAAAACCACACTGGTCAACAGTTTTATCGATACTGCCGAAATTGGATGCATCTGGTATGACATTGATCAGACAGATACGGATATTGCCTCATTTTTTTATTACATGGGCAGGGCCTGGAAAGAAATCTCCTCTGACACATCTTCTTCCTTACCATTTTTTACCCAGGAATTCTTTCCAAAAATTTCTGTTTTTACAAACCGGTTTTTCAACCTGTTTTCCCAGCATGTACCCCATCCCCTTGCCATTGTCCTGGACAACTACCAAACAGCAGGAGAAGAATCCCGGCTTCATGAAGTTCTGTGCAATGCCATAGACATACTGCAGGGCAAAATCAGCATAATCATCTGCAGCCGGACGAAACCACCTGCCGCATTTGCCCGGTCAAGGGCCAACCGGACCCTGCGCGTGCTGAACTGGCATCATTTGCAATTTCAAGAAAAAGAGATCAAAGGGGTCATCAGCTGTATCACAGATACAAAATACCCGGATGCCGTCATTTCCGATCTGCACCGGAAAACCGATGGATGGATTGCCGGGCTGCTGCTGGTACTGCTGAACAAAGAAGCATATGACGATATGAAACCGCACCTGCTTGTTCACCAGACCCCGGACGAAATATTTGATTATCTTGGTTCCACCATTTTTGACAACCTTGAACCTGAGATCCAGACCATTCTTGTAAAATTGTCTTATCTTTCCCGGATTTCCCAGAATGCTGCCCAGACTCTGGGAGGAACGCTGGCATGCCGTGTACTTGAGATCCTGATCCAAAAAAACGGGTTTACCTTTGTCTCCATGAACAATCCCCCTGAATACCATTTTCATCCGTTGTTCCAGGAGTTTCTTCAAAAAAAGGCCCCCTTATTTTTCTCCTTCTCCGAACACGATGCGCTATTGGTACAAACTGCATCCCTTCTTGCACAAGAAGGAAAATCAGAAGATGCCATCAATTTATATATCCGCTCACACCACTTTATGAAGGCCATGGACCTGATCCTTGAGAAGGCACCCATACTGGTATCCCAGGGACGTGTTCAGACAATAGAGGCATGGATTAATGCCTTTCCCCATGAGCTCTTTATAACAAATCCATGGCTGATTTTCTGGAAAGGCGCGTGCAAAATTCCAACTGCTCCTGAACAGGCCAAAGATCTGTTTCAGAAGGCACTCGACATCTTTGAAGCACAGTCAGATCCAGCAGGATGCTTTATGTCCTTGTCCGGCATGCTGGATGCCATCTCATTTCAGTTCAATACTTTCAGGGAATTTGACCGGTATTTTGAAAAATGCCGGATGCTGGAAGTGCGTTTCGGGATTGCCGGTCCACCTGAAGTGATCCTGAAACTCACGGCCTCCATGCTTTATGCCCTGCTCCTGGGAGGCAATGATCCAGCTGATGTAAAAAAATGGAGTGACCGGGCGTGGCAGATGCTTCATGGGACAAAGGATGGGAACCTCGCACTTCAGATTTTTTCTCCGCTTATTTTTTTGAGAATGATACAGGGCGATCTCTGTGCTGCTGAGCACCTTCTCAAGATCTTCAAAGAAATGACCCATAAAAAGACAGCACCTCTGCCTTACATTGCTTTTCTGGATTTAAAAACCTTTCATGCATGGCTCAGTGCAAATTTTCAAAAGGGATTAACTGCTGCCCGCCAGGCCATGAACGTGGAAAAAGAAACCGGTATTTTCCTTTTGTTTTTGGGGCTCCGGGTTCATGCGGCCCTTTGTGCCATGGGCCTTGGCAGATACGATACAGCAAAGAAACTTTTAGAAGAAGTGACACCACATCTAAGTCATCAGGGGCTCTGGAATCAGAGCCTGTACCATTATGCTTTTTTCTGGCTGCACATTTTAACGGAAAATATCACCGATTGCAGGTATCATGCCCTGGCATTTTTTGAAAAAGCGACACAGAGTGGAACCAAGATGATGCTGACAAGCGGCCATCTGCTGATGGCAAAAATGTACTACACCGTGGGTGAAAAAAAAAACGCAGAAACACATCTGAAAAAGTCTTTTCGTCTCTGCAGCCGTTTTGGCGCGCTCCAGGACAAATTCATGGCACTTCTCACTTTGACCACTTTTTTACTGGACAAAAAGGCGGAAGCCAGGGCGGAGAAAACCCTGAGAAAAGCCTTGTGTATTGGCAGGATATGGGATTACCGATATGGTTTTTGCTGGATCCCCAAAGAGATGGCCCGTTTGTGTGCCCATGCCCTTAAAAACGATATTGAAGTAAAATATGTGCGTACTCTCATCAAAGAGCATAATCTCATCCCTGAAAAACCTCCGTTGAATATCCCGAACTGGCCATGGCCCATACGCATCTCTTCTTTTGGTGGTTTAAAAATTCATCTGGGGGAAGACGTCCTGCAGTTTGCTCGAAAAGCCCAGCAAAAACCTCTGACAATGCTCAAATATATGATGGCAAAAGGCGGTACAAATGTTCCGGAACACGAGCTTCTGGATGCCCTCTGGCCGGACAGTGACGGTGATGCCGCTTACAATGCCTTTAAAACTACGCTGCATCGCCTCAGAAAATTGCTGGGCAGCAAAAATGCCCTTGTGCACAAACAGGGCGTACTCGCATTTAATACATTTGTTGTCTGGACAGATACCCTTGCTTTTGCATCCTGCTGTTCCAGGGTCCATCAGGACCTTGATGACCAAGATTGTGTGGAAACTGCTTTGCAATTGTTAAATGAACTGCTTTTGCTGTATCGTGGACCATTTATACTTGAAGAACAGTCTTCATGGGTGATCCCGGAACGTGAAAAATCGAGATCAAAATTTTTGTCCGCCATTCAAAAAATTGCTGATCTTCTCGAGCATCATGGACAATGGGAAAAAGCCATTAACTGCTGCAGAAAGGCTCTTGAACTTGATCCTCTGCTGGAATCTTTATACCCAAGACTTATGCAAACCTATGTTCAGTTGGGAAAAAAAACAGAGGCTCTTGGCATTTACAGACAATGCAAGGTAGTCTTACATGCTGAACTGGGCGTCTCCCCGCCAAAAAAAATGCAGTATCTCAAACAGTCATTGTAACAGACTAACGGCCATGGTCTGACAGGCCCAACAAATCATGCAAGAATTCAGAAATTTGCCCAGTTCTTTCATATAAAAATCCTCAAAAAAACCTGGGTAAATGGGGAAAGGCATCAGCGGAGGTGCCCTTTATTAAAATGGCTCTGATACCTTCCCCATAACCGAAAAATCCCAAAAACACTTGCAACGCAATTTTTTTTGCGAAATTACCAATCAGTACCAAGGCGAAGCATGCCTCACATCCACCAGGGCTTTTTCCAAAAGCCATCCCTCGGGATGGGATTCCGGTGCAGATTTGAGCACCACGGCCTTATCCTGTTTTGAAAAGCGTTTTTTAACATACACAAGATAACAGTTGTCTTTTATGGGAACCACATGGCTTCTTTTTAAAAGAAGGGGCAGGTCTGCGGAAACTGTTTTAAAATACTCCCCTCTGCGGGTATATTCATCATAAGTTCCCTCACTGTTTTTAATATAGCGGTGCATGGTTGCCAGATCAACATACCCTTCAGCAGAGGCCTGCTTTTTTATCTCAGACCCCCACGCGGTAAAAGCATATAAAGACAATGCTGCAACCAGAAAAAAAATCATGCCTTTTCTCATCACGACCTCCTTTTAAAATTAATGGTATGAATAAAATGGCAGCTGCCACCGTCGAAATCCAGGATACAAATAGTCTTTGAATTAGAAGTTATCGTTATGGTAATATAAAGGGGTATAAGTTACAGATAGGTTACAGATACAAAAAAAATTTATTGCCCGGGCATCCATTTTCGTTTCCCTGTTTCTGACCGGCACCTTGTTGCCAAATCAAAACAAGCCATACATGGTCCAGTGTATGTAATAAAACCACCATAAGAGGAGGCAAAACACCATGATCGGCGCCATTGCAGGAGATATCATCGGATCCATTTATGAACATCACCCCATAAAAACCAAAAACTTTCCCTTGTTTGATGACCAGTGCCGGTTTACCGACGATACGGTTCTAACGGCAGCCATTGCAGATGCCATCCTCTCAAACCAATCTTACCTGGCATCGGTCAGAAAAATCGGCCAGCGCCATCCCCATGCGGGCTACGGCGCCAGTTTTGTCAGATGGCTGCATGCAGAAAATCCCCAGCCTTACAACAGCTGGGGCAACGGGGCTGCCATGCGGGTCAGCCCGGTGGGGTTTGCCTTTTCCACCGAAGATGCAGTACTGGACCAGGCCAAAAAAACCGCTGCCATAACCCACAACCATCCGGAAGGCATCAAAGGTGCCCAGGCCACGGCACTGACAGTTTTTCTCGCCAGAACCGGTCACAATAAAAATACCATTAAAGCCCGCATATCCGAAGAGTTCGGGTATGATCTGAACCGGACCATCAATGAGATCCGCCCGTCCTACACCTTTGACATCTCCTGCCAGGGCACGGTACCCGAAGCCATCATCTGCTTTCTGGAAGCCTCCTCTTATGAAGATGCCGTCCGCAATGCTGTGTCTTTAGGCGGGGACAGCGACACCCTGGCCTGCATTGCCGGCGGCATGGCAGACGCCTTTTTCGGCGGGGTCCCGCCTGAGATTCAATCCCGCGTGAAAAACATGCTGTCTCCTGATCTGTGGCAAATCACACAGGCGTTCTGTGAAAAATACCGCTGATGCAGGCACCGACAATAATCCGGCCTGTGGAAAAACAGGCATATCCATCCGGCAAAAAACCGTGGCTTGATTCTTCAAAACATATCCGCTATAAAACAGCCAACAACTTCTTTAGCCGAATCATGCGAGCATATATGGAGGAACAGAAAGAAGATGGCGCAGGCAAAAAAAATCTTTTCAGATATGATGGACACTGCCGGTATCCGTATAAACGGAGACAGGCCGTTTGATATCCGGATCAAAAACAATCAATTCTATCAGCGGGTTCTCGCTTCTCCGGCACTGGGGCTGGGCGAGTCCTATATGGATGAATGGTGGGACTGTCCGGCCTTGGATACGTTCATAGAAAAAATACTTCGTGCCGATCTTGCCGGCCGAGTCAAACAGGACTGGGTAACAGCCTTGAATACCCTGATGGCCAGAATATTCAATCTCCAGACCATTCAAAGGGCATTTGCAGTGGGCGAACACCATTATGACATCGGCAACGACCTCTACCAAGACATGCTGGACAAGCGGATGCAGTATACCTGCGGATACTGGAAAGATGCCCAAAATCTGGATGAGGCCCAGGAAGCCAAGCTGGACATAATCTGCAGAAAACTGGCACTGGCCCCGGGAATGAGCGTCCTGGAGCTGGGATGCGGCTTCGGCGGTTTTGCCCGGTATGCAGCCGAAAAATATCAGGTATCCGTCACCGGCTATACCGTGTCAAAGAAACAAGCTGAATTCGGCAAAGAATACTGCAAAGGACTGCCGGTGGATATCCGGCTGGACGATTACCGGAATGCCTCAGGCACTTATGACCGCATCCTGTCCATCGGCCTGATGGAACATGTGGGATATAAAAACTACCGGCACTATATGAAACTGACACACCGTCTGCTCAAAGAGGACGGCATGGCATTCGTGCATACCATAGGAGGAAACGTCACTTCAGCGATCTGCAATGCCTGGACCGCCAAATACATTTTCCCCAATTCCGTCCTGCCGTCCATTGCCACCCTGGGAAAGGCCATGGAGGACCTTTTTGTGATGGAGGACTGGCACAATTTCGGAGAAGATTATGACAAAACCCTGATGGCCTGGCACCAAAATTTCAAGGCGGCCTGGCCCCGGCTCAGGGACCGTTACGGGGACCGGTTTTACCGGATGTGGGAATATTACCTGTTAAGCTGTTCCGGCGCCTTTCGGGCCCGGGCCCTCCAGCTGTGGCAGATTGTTCTGACCCGGAGCGGCCGTCCCGGACCGGACTGCCGGATCTCATGAGACCGGCCATGGTTCAGGCGGATGTGATCATTGTGGGCGGAGGCCCGGCAGGTGCGGCCTGTGCGGCACACCTCAAAAAAAACGGTGTGGATGTAAGGATCCTGGACAAAAAGGTGTTTCCAAGGAAAAAGATCTGCGCCGGATGGATCACACCGGATGTTTTTGACTCCCTTGAATGCCTCCCTGAAACCTATCCTTACCCCTTGACCCGTATCCACCGGATTCACTTTCACCTGTTCGGGATCAGGATGCCTGTTAAAACCCGGCAGTATGCGGTCAGACGGTTTGAATTCGACAACTGGCTGATCCGCAGGGCAAAAGTTCCGGTACATACCCATCAGGTCGGAAATATCCAAAAAAACAGGTCCGGGTATGTGATAGATGATCAGTTTGCATGCCGGTACCTGATGGGGGCCGGCGGCACACACTGCCCGGTGCGCCGTACTTTTTTTGACCCTTTGCAGATCCGTCCGGACCGGGCCCTTCTTTGCGCAGTTGAAAAAGAATTTCAGCCCCCAAGCCGGGTCCGGGAATGTCATATCTGGTACCTGGACCAGGGCTTGCCCGGATATGCGTGGTACCTGCCCAAAAAAGGCGGATGGATCAACATTGGTATCGGCGGCAAACAGCACCGGCTGGCGGCCCGGGGAACCACCATCATGAAGCACTGGCGCAATTTTGTCCACCGGCTCTTAAAGCAGGGCTTTCTGGATCACCCTCCAGGGAATCCAAAGGGACATACCTACTTTCTGCGGCATAAACCGGTTAATCTTGGGACGGAAAATGTGTTCATTGCCGGCGATGCCGCCGGTCTGTCCACCATCGATATGGGAGAAGGGATTCATGCCGCCATCCAGAGCGGGATTGCCGCAGCCGAGGCCATCACTTCGGGCCGGCCGGTAAGCATGAACCACATTTCCCGGCTCAGCCTGCCGAAACTGCTTACATCTGCCATTAGCAAGACCTTCCCTCATACATGAATCGGTGTTTTTTTGACCGGCAACCTTTATTACAGCTTTCCCCTGGACTGGATGATATTTGGTCAATCCATGTGCTTCAACCCATGCGCAGCTTTGAATTCATGCCATTCACCATGATCTATATAACCGTTTTCATCAAGATCAACAGCATTAAACACTTTTTGTTTATCAACTGCATCTGTAAAATAGGCATTGAATTCATCAAAAGTCACCTGGTCATTATGGTCACTGTCCATGTCTGGAAAATGGGCATTGAATTTTGAAGAATCAGGGAGTTTTTCCTTATGATATCTTTTCTTGTTCTTCTGGTGGTACTTTTTTCCCATCCCTTTGTGCATTTCTTTAAACTGGTGCCATTCCTCACGGCTCAAAGTGCCGTTTTTATCACTGTCAAGGCGGTCAAAGGCTTTTCGATCAGCTGATTTGAACACCTTTTTGAATTCCTTGAAGCTCAGGCTGTCGTCTCCATCAATATCCATATCAGTGAAATGTCTGTCGAACAAAGTGTGTCCGCCGGAAGCCTGATAGTCTTCCTGGTCGCAGGATGAGGCATAAACAGGCGCAGCAGCCCCCGTTGAAGCCATTAGAAAAAAACCGGACATTATCATTATACAGGTAAAATGCTTCATTATATATATCTCCTCAATTGGTTATCTGTTTTTCAATTCAACCATGTTTTATGTCCTTTAAAGAGGATAATCACAAACCAGTACAATGCAACTGCATTATATCAAAGACAGGCGGCAGGGTGACAACATATGCCCTGTTTGCTGCCGGAAATTTTTTCTTATAATGCATGAAATGTCAACTGCTTGAAATTTATATGAACCCGGTTTATGGTACCCTGTAAATACAAAAGGAGCATAACAGTGGCCAAAACCAGTTTTTCCAATACCAGTGCCAGTCCGCTTCAGGCCCTGCCGGTCAGAATCATCATCCCGGTGGCCCTGACCATTATTTTGTTTATCCTCACCATTTTTCTGTTCATCCTTCCCCGGATGGAGTCTTCCATGATGGATGGAAAAAGGGAAACCACCAGGCACCTGACGGAAACCGCCTGGTCGGTGCTGGATTTTTTTCACGATCAAGCCGTCCGCGGAACCCTTTCCGAGGACCAGGCACAGCAGGCGGCCGTGGCCCTGCTGGAACAGCTGCGGTACGGGGATGACCGCAAGGATTATTTCTGGATCAATGACAACACCCCGGTGATGATCATGCATCCCTACCGTCCGGACCTGGAGGGCAAAAACGTGGCCACATTCACGGATCCGGCGGGCAATCCCCTGTTTGCCAGGATGGTGGAGATCACCCGGGAATCCGGATCCGGGTTTGTGGATTACCTGTGGCAGTGGAAAGAAGAATCCGGGCATATCGCACCCAAAATATCTTATGTTAAAAGTTTTGAACCATGGGGATGGATCATCGGCACCGGCATCTATGTGGAAGATGTCACAGCCCAGATATCTTCTGTCACCCGGAAGCTGATGCTGGCCTGTGCCGGGATCATGGGGGTGGTGCTGCTTTTGTCCGGCTACATCATCTGGGCTGCGGCAGCTTCCAGAAAAGAGAAACTGGCGGCCATGGCCCGGTCTGAACTCCAGGAAAAGCAGCTGGTCCAGGCGGATAAGATGGCATCTCTTGGCATTCTGGTGGCAGGGGTGGCCCATGAGGTGAACAACCCGGCCACCACCCTGATGCTCAATGCCCCGAACCTGAAAAAATCTTTTGAAGCCTTTATTCCGGTTCTGGATGACCACTTTGCCAGGCATCCGGATGCCCGGGTCTGCAATATGGCGTACCCGGACCTGCGCAGCCGCATCCAGCTCATGCTGGCAGCCATTCTGGATTCATCCACACGGATCAAGCAGATCATTTCCGATCTCAAGGATTTTTCCCGGCCGGCAGACAGCCGGGACCCAAAAAGCACCAGGGAGATCGACGTCAACCAGGTGGTGGAAAAATCTTTGGACCTGACCCATACCGTGCTCAAAAAAGCCACCTCCCGGGTGTCGGTCATTTATGGAAAAAACCTGCCGGCGGTGTCAGGAGATTTTCAGAAACTGCAGCAGGTGGTCATCAACCTGCTGGTGAATGCGGCCCAGGCCCTTGAGAAGCCGGACCAGACCATCACGCTCAAAACAGGGACAAACCAGCACAAAAATGTAGTTTTCATTGATATCTGTGACACCGGCCCGGGGGTGGCCCCGGAAATACTGGAAAAAATAACCGACCCCTTTTTCACCACCCGCAGAGATGACGGCGGCACCGGCCTGGGTCTTTTTATTTCAGAAAAAATCATCTCCGATCTTCTGGGAATTCTGGAATTTTCATCTGAACCGGGCCTGGGATTTACCGCCAGTATCCGCTTGCCCTGCAAGGAAAAATAAATTATAAAAAGAACATGAACAATACGGCAATGGATAAACCCATCCTGGTAGTGGATGATGAACCTGAAATCCTGGTGGCAGTGGACACCACCCTGCGCATGGCCGGGTTTGACAACATCATCACCATCAATGATGCCAGAGATGTGATCCGGCACATGGAGCGGGAGATTCCGGGCCTGATTCTCCTGGACCTGAACATGCCCCATATCAACGGAGGCCGGCTCCTCAAGATTATCCGCAAAACCTGGCCACGGATTCCCGTGATCGTGCTCACCGGCACCATCGAAGTGGACACGGCAGTGCAGTGCATGAAAATCGGTGCCATGGATTATGTGGTCAAGCCGGTGGAGGAAGACCGGCTGGTGGCAGCGGTCAAACAGGCCCTGGCCATGGAAGAAACCGGTGAGACCGGCAAAAAGCCGTTGCACCAGGACCTGTTCTCCCAGATCAAAAATCCGGCCGCTTTCCGGCACATCATCACCCAGGACAGGAAAATGCATTCCATTTTCCATTAT
>JAABUB010000030.1:0-8746 GCA_011389575.1 Desulfotignum sp.
GGGTGATATAATCTATGTTCAGATTGTTTTCCGCACAAACCGATGTAATGGCAGCTATCTGCCGGGCATTCACAGTCCTGCCCAGAATGGTGATGATCCGGCGTTCCCTGCCCTTGGCAAGGACCCATTTTTCATAACCGTCCGGATCCACCGGCGTGATATCCACATGCAGGCCCAGTTTATAGCCTTCAAACAGCATGTCCTTGAAAATTTCAGAAAAATCCTCTGCACAGGGAATATCAGCCAGAATGCCCAGGGATATATGTTCATGGATAACTGACTGGCCGATATCCAGTATCTTGACATCATACCGGGCCAGGATACATGTAAAACACGAATCCACCCCTGTTCTGTCCCTGCCCGTAATGTTGATGAGAACGATTTCTCCCATTGTCTTTTCCTTTGCCTGCGCCGGTCAAATATAACCTATACCCCTGCCGTTCATGGGTTGGCAGGAAAAAAATCAGCCAAGATCCATGGCTGCCACCATTTGTGCCAGACGTTCTTTGGTATTGAGATCGGGATCACCCAGAACCTGCTCAAACAGCTGCTGTTTGATCCAACCCACCTTTGGTCCGGGCTTCAATCCTGAAATTTCCATGATTTCATGGCCTGTGACAGCCAGGTCATCAGGATGCAATGCAGTCTGCCGGGCAACTTCATCTGTCACTTTTTTCACCCGGTCCCGGATATCGGACAGGGTATAAGGAGATTTGGCAAGATTTGCCTTCTTATCAGCAATGCGCAGGCGCATGAAATCTTGAAAATCAAGGCGGTTTGCTGCCAGCACCGCAAGAAGCCGGCGAACGGATTTGGGCCCGGTTTTCTGGGCCAGGGGCCGCATATGACACCGGATAAGGGACAGTATATAGGCTTTCCGGGCAGATGAAAACCGCAGCCGGTCCAGGTCTGCTTCCAGGGTCCTGGTATGGGTTTCATGGCCGTGAAAGGTTATCCGGTCCTGTTTGATGCCCCGGGCATCCTTTTTGCCGGTATCATGCAGATACCCTGCCAGGCGCAGCAAAGGCTGCCTGGCAGGAAGGGCATCGCCCACCAGCAGGCAGTGATCAAAAACGGTTTCTCCGTGAAAAGGCCCGCCTTCCAGGCCATAACACCTGTCCAGGCAGGGCAGTACTTCTGACAGCAGCCCGGTGGTATGCAGCAGTGTGAAAAAAAATGAAGGGGTTTTCATGGCCATGGCTTTGATAAGTTCTTTGCGGATGCGTTCGCCTGGTACCTGGTTGATCAAGGATTTTGCATGATGCTGGATAGCGGTGTGGGCCGAGTCAGTCATCCGGGCATTGAGAAGTGCTGCAAACCGGCACCCCCGTATCATGCGCACCGGGTCCTCAACGATCCGGGCATCAGGATCCCGGATAAACCGGATAACCCGGTTTTCCAGATCTTTTATGCCGTTGAAAGGATCATGAAAAACATCTTCCAAAGGATCATATGCCATGGCGTTGATGGTGAAGTCCCGCATGCCCAGATCACTTTCGGGAAAATTTTTTGTATTGGCCCTGCAGGCCGCCACCTCAATATTATTGATCAAACACACAGGAAAGCTTTTTCCCACGGTCCGGATTTTCCGGCCGGCGAACAGGGCTTCAAGGGCAGGTATGGATGCATTGGTCAATATATCCACATCTTTTGGGACTTTTCCCATATGCATATCCCGCACAGCACCCCCTGCCACAACGCCGGCATATCCATTGTCATGAAGCACGCGCAAAATATTGTATGCCGGCTCCGGAATCAATCGGGCATTTAATTTCCCCATCTGGTCATACCCTGAAAAAGGTCTGGATTAAAATACCTGCAAACAAGGTCAAAGATACTGCAGAATTAATATGGAAAAAAGCCACATGAATCCGGGAAAGATCATCCGGTCTTATCAGGCGGTGTTCCAGAAAAATCAGGATGGCAATGGCGGCCCAGAATACCAGAAATACCGGATGCATATCAAAACTGACATGCACGGCCAGCAGAAAGCCTAAAAAGATCAGATGGAGCAGAGAGGAGACCTGCATGGCCCGGGCTGCCCCCAGAAAAACCGGCAGGGAAAACAGACCCTGTTCTTTGTCAAACCCGATATCCTGACAGGCGTATAGAATATCGAATCCGGCGATATAGAACCAGAGAGCTGCCGCCAGAAAGAAGATTCCCCAGTTAAGAGTACCGGTGACAGCCACCCAGGCTCCCACAGGGGCAAGGGAAATGGCAAACCCCAGCACCAGATGGCAATACGGGGTAAACCGTTTGGTATAAGAGTAAAAAAACAATACAAAGAGCACAGGAAAAGACAGAAAAAAACAAAGCGGCGACAACATGGCTGCCGCCCCCACAAACACCAGACAGGAAATTCCCACAAACACCAAAGCTTCTTTTGCAGACAAAATTCCTGCCGGAATCTCTCTGACGGCGGTTCTTGGATTGATTCTGTCAATATCCGCATCCACAATACGGTTGAATCCCATGGCTGCAGACCGGGCCCCCACCATGGCCACAAGGATATAAAAAAGCTCCCATAAAGAGGGAACATGGGTCTGCCAGGCAAAGACCACGGCAGACATGGCAAAGGGCAGGGCAAAAACTGTATGGGAAAATTTGATCATTTTCCCGTAATTCATTATTTTATTTTTCACACCAGAAGTCATGTTCATGTTTTCAATAGAAATTGGCAGCCAAAAAGATCACATTCCAGACATATGCCGGTGTTTTTCAATGGAACTATATTCCTGTCTGGCGCTTGAGGTGGTGACCAGCCCTGTGGCCGGCTGGTATATCTCTCGTTTTTTGATTTTCAGCGGCAGGGGCCGGATCCTGAACTTGGGCACGGGTTTGATGCGCATGCCGATAAATGTCCCGCAAAAAGACCGCTGCACCCACCCGTTATTTTCAATACCCGCCACAATTTTACCCCGTACAAACGGCAGCTGGGCCGTGGTCCGCCAGTGCACCGGTACATCCCCCAGAATACTGAACAGCATCTTCTTGAGATCCCATACACTGAAAAACCGGGCATTGGTATAGATATTGGGAAAAAAAAATCCCTTGCACCGCCGGTACATGTTCACAGGGGCATACCGGTTGAGCGCCCCGATCACCACCCGGTCCTTTGCCACCCGACAGGCCTCCTCAACAGCCTTGGCCGGGCGGTCCGTGAATTCCAGGGTGGTGAAAAACATGGCAGTATCAAATGCATTGTCTTCAAAGGGCAGCTCTTCCGCATAGCACCGGTGAAGGTCCACTTGATTTTTCAGCCGTTCATGGGCCTTGTCCAGCATATGCACGGACGGATCGATACCGGTGAGGCTCACCCCCTTGTCCAGCAGGGGCGAAAGGCTCATGCCGGTCCCGCACCCGATATCAAGGATGCGCTGGCCTGTTTGCAGATCCAGCAGAGCCATTATCAGCTTGATTTCAAGGTCCAGACAATGGCGGTTTTTCGCCTGTTCAAACCAGGCATCATATTGCTGGGCCTCTTTGAAATCAAACACATATCCCATGATCAGGCCACCACCTGCTGCATAACCTTTTCCATGAGGTTGTCCACCGCCAGGACCGCAGGGGAGTCATCAGGCAGTTCCAGCATGGAACGTTGTTCCATGTCGAATTCCAGCAGGTGGTCATCCTGGGGAATTGTGCACAGCAAGGGTACCCCGATCTGTTCCACCTCATCTAAAAATGCCTGGTTCAGCTGACCCGGGGCCCGGTTGACCACCAGTCCTTTCTGCCGGATATCCAGTTTCAGATCACCCAGCATCTCATTGATCCGGCCGACAGCCCGCAGCCCCCGCAGGGCGTAATCCGTGACCATGAGCAGCATATCCACTTTTCCGCTGGTACGGCGGCTCAAATGTTCCATGCCGGCTTCATTGTCCACCAGCAGGTATTTATAATTGCTTTCCAGTTCTTCGGCAAACCGGTTCAAAATATTATTAACCATGCAGTAACAGCCCTGGCCTTCCTGCCGACCCATGACCAGGAGGTCAAATTCCTTTTGTTCGATGAGCACCTGGTTCATGAGCATTTCCAGATAAAGGACCTTGTCCATGCCGGACGGCACGCCCTGGGGATCTTTCATAAAATCTTCCCGGATGTCTCCTACGGTTTTTTCAATGGTCAGTCCCAGGGTTTCTCCCAGGTTGCTGTTGGGATCGGCATCAATGGCCAGAACCGGGTCTTTCAACTGCTTTGTAAGATATCTGACAACCAGCGCGGAAACGGTTGTTTTGCCAACCCCTCCTTTGCCGGCCATGGCGATTACACAACTCATAGTCACTCCTGTATTCAGGTTCACTCCATAATCTATTTACAATAACGCAATCCTGGAAAAAAGCAACACGCCTTAAGGAAAAACACCCCGGGCAAAAAGCAGGAATTAAAAGAAAAAATTATTTTTTGTGTTTCCGGTACCAGTCGGAATCCCCGTACAGCCTGTCCAGGCATTCCGGGCAGATACCATGGGTAAAACTTACCTGGGAGTGGGCTTCGATATATACCTCCACCTGTTTCCAGAAGCCTTTGTCATCGCGGATCTTCTTGCACCGGGAACAGATGGGCAAAAGCCCCCTGAGAATCTTCATCTCAACATGGGTTTTTACCCGGGCAAGTAATTCCGCAGAATTAAACGGTTTTGTGACATAATCCACACCACCTGCCTCAAAGCCTCTCACCACATCCTGGCTGTCGGTTTTGGCTGTCAGAAAAATGATGGGAATATGGCGTACGGCAAAATCGGCTTTTATCTTTTCACAGACCGCAAACCCGTCCATCTCCGGCATCATTATATCCAGCAGAATCAGATCCGGGTCATTTTTCATTATGAAATTCAAGGCCTGCTGCCCGCTCTGGGCCATGGCCACTTCAAACCCATTGTCAGACAGCAGTTTTCCCAGAAACTGCAGATTCCGGGGGTTGTCGTCCACTGCCAGTATCAGTCTTTTTTTCTCTGCCATGGCTGATTTTCTCCGTGAGCATATAAAATTCGTCCCAGTTCACGGTGGGTAAAATAGGGATCATCATTTTTCAAATAGGGCAGAACAATTTTTTTACGGCGCAGCATATCCCTTGAAATATCGCCCATCACCATATCTTCCTCGAATTTTTTAGCGGAATAGGTAACCAGGCCAAAAGGATTGACTATTTCACTGCCGCCCCAGAAATGGTAGGTTTTTTGCACTTCAGGCAGCCTGAAAGCATCTGGAAAGCTGGTCTCTTCGTCGTCGGGTGCATTGCAACGTACCTGTTCAGGTCCTTCTTCACCCACCCGGTTGACACAGATATTATAAATACCAAAAATTCTGGAATAAAACCGGTTGATGATTTCCCAGCTTTCCATATTGCTGAATTCATCGGCCATGGAGCCTTCAGAAGAATTAAACAGGGTCAGAAAAACATCTGCTTTCTGGGCAATCCCCAGATACGGCAGAGACGGATGCCATAAATCATTACAGATAAAAACAGCTATATTCAGCCCGCCTAACCGAAAGACCCGGATATGCTTTCCCGAAGCAAAAAATTTGCGCTCTTCAAATACCCCGTAATTGGGAAGATTCAGTTTCCGATAGGCAAACTGGATTTGCCCGTCCACTGCCACCAGTGCAGAATTGTAAAAATTCATGGACTGGGATTCTTCAATAAATCCCACCACCGCAGCCGTGCCTTTGGTGGCCGCTGCAATACGTCTGATCTCAGGAGAATCTATCTGCAATGCTACCTTGTGGTAATGCAGCCCCACAAAATATCCGGTCAGAGCCAATTCAGGGAATACGATCAGATCAGCGCCTTTTTCCTTGCACTTTTTGATCGATGCAATGGTATTTTCAACATTGGCACCAACATCCAATAATACCGGGTTTGTCTGACACATGGCGATTTTCATGTTTTAGATCCTTAAAAATCAGGCCCGGAATCCGGGCCTGATTTACGCTGATACCGGCGGTTTACACCCGATACCGGATATCAATATATCAATCAGCAGCTGCAGCCGCCGTCACCGGTTCCGCAGCCCCCGGAACCGCAAGCATGGGCATCAGGTTCCAGACCTGTTTCCCTTACGGTAATATCAAAGACAAGGGTTTCACCGGCCAGCATATGGTTAATATCCATTTTCACGTTTTCGTCCGTGATCTCGGCCACTGTGGCCGGCACAGGCCGTCCCTGGGGATCCTGAAGCTGGAGCACAATGCCTTCTGTCAAAGGAATTTCTTCAGGAATATGTTCCCTGGGTATGTCCACAATGGCATCTTCCTGGCGGGGACCGTATCCCTCTTCCGGCGGAACCTCAACGGTTTTGGACTCACCGGGCTTCATTCCCATAACAGCATTATCAAATCCCTGGATGAGCATACCTGCTCCCACAGTAAATTTTAAAGGCTCTTTTCCTTCGGATGTATCAAATATGGTACCATCTGCTTTTTTTCCCGTATAGTCCACGGTAATGGTATCGCCTGCTTTGATTGTTTCAGTCATTTTTAAAAATCCTTTCAGGGCATAATTTTACGCCCTGGTCGCCGGCTCCTGGTCCTTTTGTGCAGCAGCCGGTCATTCACATTATTTCCCTTACCGGGAAAAACGAACCCATATTGTAACATAAGTGCCAAATCCCACTTGTCCAATATATTCATCTTGTTTTTTGGAATTTTACACTGCAATTGCGTCCCCGAAGGCCGGTATGAACACATCATGCCCTTTTTGTTCAAGATGGCGGGCAAAAGCGCTGCTCTGGGAGGCCTCACCGTGAACAATGGCGATTTTGCCGATATTCAGGTTGGATTCCGTGACAAGCTTATCCAGTTCATGTTTGTCACCATGGGCACTGAATCCGTCTATGTTTTCCACCCGGGCGGCCAGGGGATAGGATTTGCCCAGAATTTTAACTTCAGGGGGATGCTGGGCATTATTGTTTTCAGCTGCCTGTGCTCCCAATTCCTGAAGACGCCGGCCCAGGGTATGCTCGGCCATATATCCCACCATCAGGATGGTATTTTTGGGGTTGTGTATCTTATACCGCAAATGGTGGAGGATCCGGCCTGCCTCACACATGCCTGAAGCGGAAATCACCACATGGGGAGCCTGTTCCCTGGTCAACGCCATGGACTCTTCAACGCTCTGTACAAATCTGACTTTGTCAAAATAAAACGGGTTCAGGCCTTTTTCAAGAAAGGCGGCATGGGTTTCTTTGTCATAGGTTTCCGGATGTTCCCCGAACACCCGGGTAATATTGGATGCCAGGGGACTGTCCACATAGATGGGCTGTCCGGGCACCTCATTGTTTTTATACAGTTCGTGAAGCACATAAATCAGCTCCTGGGTCCGGCCGAAGGCAAAGGAGGGGATAATCAAGGAGCCTCCCCTGTTAAAGGTTTCCAGCAATACTTTTTTCATGCTTTTTCCCAGATCTTTTACCGGTGCATGCTCCCGGTCCCCATAGGTACTTTCCATGATCATCAGATCAATATCCCGGTCCTGTTCATCAAAAATCAGGGTAGGATCCTTTATAATGGGCTTGTTGAATCGGCCCACATCCCCTGTATACAGAATTCTTTTTGTCCGCTTCCCGTCTTTGACCGTGATCAGGGAAAATGCAGATCCCAGGATATGTCCTGCCACATAAAACTTCACCGTTGTATGGTGGCCGATGGAAATCCTGTGATCATAAGGATATCCATCAATAAAGGAAAGGGACTGCCGGGCCTGTTCCATGGTGTACAGAGGAACAATTCTTCCAAGACCGTGCTGCTGCTGCAAACGGGTTATGGTATCTGGATCCAGTTCATGGGGGTTTTTTTTCAGCAGACGTTTGATCTTGGATTTTTCACTGCCGGAAAGCTGTTTGTTGCGCTTTTTTTGTTCTTCCTGAAACAAAAATGCCCGCAGGGATTTATAATTAAGATACTGGGCATCTGATTCCTGAATATGCCCGCTGTCCAGAAGCATGTAGTTCAAGGCATTCAAGGTTGGCCGTGTGGTGATGATCCGGCCGGAAAATCCCGACCGGGTCAGTACGGGGATCCTTCCGGAATGGTCAATGTGTGCATGGGACAGAACCATGCTGGAAATTTTTGCAGGATCAACGGGAAACTGCCGGTTTTTTTCGTCGCTTTGCTTTCGCCGGCCCTGGAACATGCCGCAGTCCATGAGTATCTGATCTTTACCGGCATCCAAAAGGTGCATGGAGCCCGTGACCTCACCGGCTGCACCCAGAAATTGACATTCCATATATACCTCTTTTGTGGTTGGTTCTTCGCTTCAGCTTCAGCACAGCACTTATATTGTGCAGCAGTATGTCACACAGCAGTCAATGACGGCAAGACCTTTCAAAAAAGGCCCCGGCAAGTCTGTCCGGACTGGTGCCGGGCACCGGCCCGGCAGGCCATGGCCGTTATTGAAAAACTTTTTTCAGCAGGTCTGTGGTGCGTTTCACAGGATTTGCCCGAATGGCCGCCTCTTCTTTGGCCATATAATGGAAGATACCGTCCATGCCTTTTTCGACGACATGATCGGTCAAATCCGCCTTGACGTCCGGCACAAAAGGCAGGGCGGCATATTGTCCCATCATGCGGTCATAGGACTGAACCGCCCCCACCTGTGACAGGCTGTCATCCACCACAGGGGCCATGGCCTCGGCCAGGTCCGGGGACATTTTTTCTCTGAAATACCGGGTGGCGGCATCTTCGGGTCCATTGAGAATGGCTCTGGCATCTTCAAAGGTCATCTGGGAGATGGCATCCACAAACAA
>JAABUB010000030.1:9236-36895 GCA_011389575.1 Desulfotignum sp.
AAAACTATAAAACAGCCAGGGCTGCTTCATAATCCGGTTCATTTTTAATGTCATCCACCAGCTCGGCATGCAGCACGATGTTGTTCTCATCCAGAACAATAACCGCCCGGGCCGTCAGTCCCTGAAGGGGCCCGTCAGTGATGAGCACGCCCGCTGCCCTGGCAAATCCCTGATCCCGGAACAAAGAGCCTGTTACCACATTGTCAATACCTTCCGCCCCGCAAAAGCGTTTGAGTGCAAAAGGCAGATCCCGGGACAGACAGATTACCTGTGTGTTGTCCAGGCCGGCTGCTTTTTCATTGAATTTTCTCACCGATGTGGCGCACACATCCGTATCAATGCTGGGAAAAATATTCAGCACTTTGCGTTTTCCATTAAAACTTTCCAGGTTGATCTCGGAAAGGTCCTGGTTAACCGCTGTAAATTCCGGTCCTTCAACCCCTTTGACCGGAAATTCGCCTGCCAGGGAAACCGGATTTCCCCCGAGTTTGGTAGAAGCCATGATGATTCTCCTTGTTATTTTCATGTGATAATTTCAGGCGCAAATCTGTATGAAATCCACCTGTTTTCATAAAAACCGGCTTACGCTTTTACCTATAGTAATATCATCCTGGGTTTTTTCAACGGCTGACCTTAGTTTTGTGATGACACATCACTGCTTTTTCCAGCAGCTTTCAAAGAAAGGGAAATGCGTTTTCCCGGCACATCCACATCCAGCACCCGGACCCGCACCTGCTGGCGCACAGTGACAATGTCACCGGGATCTTTGACAAACCGGTCCGCCAGCTGGCTGATGTGCACCAGGCCGTCCTGGTGCACCCCGATATCCACAAACGCCCCGAATGCAGTGACATTGGTCACAATGCCGGGCAGCCGCATCCCGGGCACAAGATCCGTGATTGCATGAACACCCGGATCAAAGGAAAATGTCTGAAACGCTTTTCTGGGATCGCGTCCCGGCTGTTTGAGTTCAGACAGAATATCTTTCAGGGTGGGCATGCCCAGGGTATCGGTGGTGTACTCTTCCGGTGCAATTTTGTCTACCAGGTCCTCGTTCATGATTAGATCCTTTGGCCTGCAGCCCTGGTTTCTGGCCATTTGCTCCACCACGCCGTAGGATTCCGGGTGAATACCCGAGGCATCCAGAGGATTTTTGGCGCTGCGGATACGCAAAAAACCGGCTGCCTGTTCAAACGCTTTGGGACCCAGACGGGGTACCTGCAAAAATGCCTGCCGGGTCAAAAAAGGTCCGTTTTCCTGCCTGAACTGCACCATGTTGGCGGCAATGGTGTCATTGAGGCCGGCCACCCGGGCCAGCAGTTCTCTGGAAGCAGTATTGGCTTCCACCCCCACCTGGTTGACACAAATTTTGATGGTGTCATCCAGGGCCTGGTACAATTGTTTCTGGTCCACATCATGCTGGTACTGGCCCACGCCAATGGATTTGGGATCGATTTTCACCAGTTCCGCCAAAGGATCCATGAGGCGCCGGCCAATGGAAACCGCTCCCCTCACGGTGATGTCTTCATCCGGAAATTCCTGTCTGGCAATGTCTGAAGCGGAATACACCGATGCCCCGCTTTCATCCACCATCACAATGTCCACTTTGCGGGACAGGTCCAGTTCCTGGACAAAGGCCTGGGTCTCCCTGCCGGCAGTGCCGTTTCCCACAGCCACAGCCGCTATGTCATACCGGCCTATCAGATCAGCAATTGTCTTGCCGGCCTGTTCCCGGTTGCGGTCACCACCATGCGGGAAAACCACCCCGTGGTGAAGCAGGTCGCCTCCGGCATCCAGACAGACAACTTTGCACCCGGTCCTGAATCCCGGATCAATGGCCAGTATCCGCTTTTCTCCCAGGGGCGGGGCCAGAAGCAGCTCTTTGAGATTTTTGGCAAAGACCTGGATCGCCTGGTGGTCTGCAGCGGTTTTCAAGGCCTGGAAACATTCTTTTTCAAGGGATTTTCCCAGCAGCCGCTTGTATGCATCCTGGATGGCTGCCTGCACGAGGTTTCGGCAGGGAGAAGGATGGTTTTTCAGATAAAACTGTTCCATGATCCGGATGGCCTTATCCGAATCAACCAGAACATGCAGGGTGAGAATACCTTCACTGCTGCCCCGAAACATGGCCAGAACTCGGTGGGACGGGGTCTTGAAGGCAGGTTCCGACCAGTCGAAATAATCTTTGAATTTGGCTCCGGATATATCCTGGCCTTTTTTCACCCGGGACTGGAGCATGCCCTGTTTTTCAAACAGGCTGCGCATCGTTGCCCGGACCTTCGGGTCTTCATTCACAGTTTCAGCAATGATATCTTTCGCACCTGCCAGGGCATCTTCCGTGGTATCCACACCTTTGGCAGCATCCACAAAGTTTTTGGCTTCTGTGAAAGGATCTTCGGGGGACTGGGCCATGAGAAAATCCGCCAGGGGTGTCAGGCCTTTTTCTTTTGCTGTCATGGCCCTTGTTTTTCGTTTGGGCCGGTATTTTTCATACAGATCTTCCACTACCGCCATGGTGCCGGCACTCTGGATCGCCTGTTCAAGGCCCGGGGTCAGCAGCTCGCGCGCAATCAGGGATTTGAGAATGGCCTGTTTCCGGGCAGCCAGTTCTTCCAGGGCCTGGTACCGGTCCCGGATCAGGGCGATGGACACCTCATCCAGAGAATCGGTTTTTTCTTTTCTGTACCGGGCGATAAATGGGATAGTGGCGCCCTGGTCCAGAAGTTCCTTTACAGCGGTAACCTGTTTTTGGGTCAGTCCGGTTTCCCGGCTGATGGTTGTTATGGCATTCATGGCTATATCTTCAGCGTTATGGCTTTCACTTTAAATTGATGTCTAAAAACGATGAACTTTGCTGTGTGCACATTGTCCCGGGGATCGTTTACCTTTAAATCAATGTCAAAAAAACGGTTTGCATTTTTCCAGGACAGCCGGCATCATGCCAGCAGCCGCACCAGCAGAATCCGGGTGCCGATGCCGATGAGCACAAGACCCCCCACTATTTCCATGCGTTTGCCCAGCAGCGCCCCCAGATGCCGGCCGATGCGGATGGCCACAAGAGACATGGCAGAAGTTACCAGGCCGATGACAATGGCAGGGTACCAGATATTCACCTGGAGCATGGCCAGGCTCAACCCCACAGCCAGGGCATCGATGCTCACGGCAACGCTCAGCAGCACCATGGTCATGCCCCGGGACGGATCTTTGGGTTGGGCCTCTTCCGAACTGTCCATGCCGGATTTCACCATGCGGCCGCCCACGAACAGCAACAGGCCGAAAGCCACCCAGTGGCTGATGCCCTGGATGAACACCAGCAGCCCCAACCCCAGAAACCAGCCCAGCACCGGAAAAAGAAACTGGAACAGCCCGAAATGAAACGACAGGCGGAACACGGCCCGGCCATCATTGGCATATCCGGCAGCCGAGGCTGCCAGGCACACTGCTGCCGCATCCATGCCCATCCCCATGGCGATCAGTAAAATATCCGCTGTTCCCAATCCGCACCTCTCATCTGCACCGTCAAATCAGTATATTCTATCCACTCCGCCATGGAATTGCAAAACGTTTTTAGCTGAACAGGATGTGGTTACATGCGATGGCCTTGAAGTAAAGGCGCTCTGCCCTTGACTCAGGACCACACAACATATAATGTCGGGATGTTGACAATGTAATGAGATCGCTGAAATGATACCACGAAGGACAAGATAAAGGAGATCCCATGGAAAAATCGAATGCACTCAATATTCTCAAAAATGCTTTTTTAATGGAACGTCAGGGCAAAAACCTGTATGAAACCGCCCGGGACAAGGCAGAAGATGATACAGTCAAAGACTTTTTTGACAGCCTTGCCAAGGATGAGCAGGAACATATGGCCATTCTTGAAACCCAGTTCAAATCCATCATGAAATCCGGTAAATTTGCCGCCGGCGGCTATGAAACCGATGGATCGGCCCAAACCCCGCCCGATATCCTGGATAAAAATCTGAAAGACAAAATCAATGCTGCCGGGTTTGAGGCCACTGCCATCACCGCTGCTGTGGGGTTTGAACAAAAAGCGGTGGAACTTTACGGAGAACGGGCCAAAACCGCTGATGATCCCGAGGAAAAAAAGCTCTACCAGTGGCTGTCAACCTGGGAGCAGACCCATCTGAAAAAACTGCTTACCCTGCAGGAAGACCTGCAGCAGCAGATCTGGGATGATAACAGCTTCTGGCCGTTTTAAACATCTGTTTCCTGGTTGCAGAACTCCCTGCCCACCGGGGTTGGATCCCATACCAAAAGGCAGTATGGTATGGGATCCGAAAGGTTAAAGGGTATGGGAAACCCGGGCCATTTCCACCACCGGCAAAGGATCCATGGCCTCGCCGGGCAGCAGGTTGAGAATCTTCTGGGGCATGCCCCGGTACAACAGCCGCACCTGAATCTGTGACCCTTCTTCCAGGACCCGATCCAGGGTGATGGTTTCCTTTGCCTGTCCTTTGGCCGGAATCCGGTTGTCTTTGAGGATTTCTCTGGCCTTGGCCAGATTGATCACAGGATTTCCTTTGCCGTCCCCGAAAACGGTTCTGAACATGAGGGTATCATCCGGCAGTTCCTTTTTTTCATCCACAAATCCGGTTTCGAAAACACGGTCACCGTTTTTATCCTGGATGGTGACCTCCAGCCATACCTGGCGCAGATCCCCTACCCCTGTGGGCAGAGAATGCCCGGCCCCGATATTGGAAACCACAATTTTCAGCTGCTTTTTGTCCAGAAAAGAAAGATCCAGTTCCAGCTGTGCTGCATGCTGCAGGCGGGCAATTGCCATGTCCGCTTTTTTTGCATCTCCGAACCGGGCCGGCACCCCTGAATTTCCCCCCACAAAATAGTGGGTAAAGATGTGGGGCCGCTCCATGCTGTAATCAGCTGCAGCCCCTGGATTCTTGGGCCGCTCTGTAATGCCGGTGGCCGGAATTCCGGGCCGCTGATACATGTGGCACCCCTGGCAGATGATGCGTTCATCCGGATCATCGGAATTATAGGGGCTGTTTTTCCATTCCGTATAGGTGGTTTCCAGATCCGTACCAAAGTTGACATGCTTGACATCATGACAGGTGCCGCAGATTTCAGGACTTTGATGCAGGGCGGAATAGGCTGCATCATGAAAGTCGGGTTCTGCATCGTCAAACGGCCCGTATTTGATACCGGGATCATCTTCTCCATAGCCCGGTTCAAGAACAAGTCCGTTGTTGTACATCTGTTTGACCTTTACAACAGAATGGCAGTAATCGCACTGAATCCCCCGGGTGGCAATGTCAGGGGTTTTTGACAGGTCATCGGAAAGCTTCAAGGGAAATCCGGTGATATTTCCCACCGGGGTGTGGCATTTCACACAGGATTCTGCCTCTTCGATCTCGCCCTGTTCGGTGAGGCCCTGGCGCAGAAACAGTGCCACCCTGGTATACACCGGATCTTTATGGGACAGGTTGTGCATGGAATTGTTCCATTGCTCAAAAATATCCGAATGACACCCGGCACAGGTGTCAGGGTCGATGAAACGGTCCAGTTCAAATTTTTGCGGGGCATCGGACATGGCTGCAGATCCCCATCCCAGAACGGCCACTGCTACAGCCAGGGCCATGATTTTAAAAATATGCCGGCGGTTCTGTGTATCTTTTTTCATGATAGATCTCCTTGTTTCACAAGTCCCCCGGGAAATTGTTTGACTTTTCCTTCCCGGGTCAGAATCATCCAGTTGCCGTTTTCTTCCTTTGCCGCCACCAGGCAGTCCAGACTGGTGCCGTCATTGAGGGTGATGCTGCAGGTCCCGGTGTCATCGGGCGTATCCACCCGGGAAAACGATTTGTCCCGGGCCATGTCCTTGAAATCCTGTGTGCCCTTTTCTATGGCAAGAATCAGGTCATAGGCGGATGGATCCAGGCGTTTAATCTCCCGGCGCAGGTCCTGAACCTGCTGTTTTTTATCGGCTATGGTGTGCATCACCTTTTCCATTTCATCTTTCTGGTCCGATGGAATGGAAAAAAGGATCTGTTTATGCAGCTCCATATCCATTTCAATGTATGATATTTTTTTTAAAATAGTGTCAACCTGTGGGTGCATGCCATTCCTCTGAAATTTTTTCAACCCGGCCCCCGGCCGGTCATTTTTTACGGATTCAGGACGGACAGAAACTGCCGTCCCGGGCTGCTTTTTCATTGCCCTTTATAAACCACTCCAATAACCGCCTGAATACTGATTTTTTCTTTTTTTTCTCAGACATGATTTTTCACCTTGTAAATGAGCAGCAGATGGCCTTTTCCAATTTCCCGGGACTCCACGTATTCCAAATACAGGTCCAGATCGGTATTGAACAGGGACAGGCCCTGGCCGAATACCACCGGCACCAGGGTCACATGGATCCGGGTGATGAGATTTTCCCTTGCAAACAAAGAATTCACAACAGACCCGCCAATGAGGACCACCTGGTCAAATCCCTGAAGTTTCAGATCCCCGAGAATCTGCTGCGGTGTCTGATCTGTGAACACCAGGTCTTTGTGGTCACTTTTCCGGGTCTTGTTGCGGGTCATGACAATGTTTTTGCGCCCCGGCAGGGGATGTCCGATGGTATCGAATGTCTTTGACCCCATCACCACCACTCCGGCTTTGCGCGTGACTGTTACAAAATACTGCTTGTCCTGCTTCCCGGTCCAGTTTATCAGCTCTGTGTGGCTTCTGGCAATTTTACCGTCCAGGGTCATGGCCATCAGTAAAATAACATCCATGGTCTTTTCCGCCGGCCTAATCCTGTTCCGGCCATTGCCGCCTGGTTTCTTCCACCAGATAGCAGAACCGGCCCCAGGAAAATTCTTTGCCTGACAGGGGGCAGCGCAGGGTCACCTTGTTTTCTGTGACATGTATCACCTCCCAGTCACCGGAACGGGGAGATTCTTCAATTCTGATTTTTTGCCCTACCGTAAAGTTATAGCCTTTAAACAGTGTAACATCATGTTCCATGGTCTTTTCCCTCCTTTGGATCCGGTTTTCCTGCACCAAAACCACCATCCAGACCTTGATTTAACCATAACTGCATATTTTTTGAAACCTTAAAATACCGCCGTCCCCTGCCTGTAAACAGACCCTCCCCTTTAAAACGGACGGGTCATGGCTTTGGGAACCACCAGTTGATGGAATTCTTCTCTGGTCAGATAGCCCAGATCACAGGCAGCCTGTTCCAGCGTGATATCTTCTGCATGGGCTTTTTTTGCTATCACCGCAGCCTTGTCATACCCGAATTTCGGTGCCAGGGCCGTGACCAGCATCAAAGAATTTTTTAGGTGGGCCTGGATGTTTTTTTTGTTCGGAACAAGGCCCCGGACGCAGTTCTTCTGAAAAGAGGCAGCTGCATCCCCCAGCAGCTGTGCAGACTGCAGAAAATTATAAATCATCACCGGTTTGAACACATTGAGTTCAAAATGACCGGATGCTCCTGCCACCGACAGGGTGGTGTCATTGCCCATGACCTGGGCGCACACCATGGTGACGGCCTCTGCCTGGGTGGGGTTGACCTTGCCCGGCATGATGGAGGATCCCGGTTCATTTGCCGGCAGCTGCAGTTCGCCTATACCGCACCTGGGTCCGGACCCCAGCATCCGGATATCATTGGCGATCTTCATGAGGCTTACAGCCACGGTTTTTAAAGCCCCGTGGCATGCCACCAGGCTGTCATGGGTGGCCAGGGCGGCAAATTTGCTGGCAGCCGGCACAAAGGGATGGCCGGTAAGATCCGCCAGTTGTGCCGCCACCCGGACATCAAAGTCTTTGGGGCTGTTCAGGCCTGTACCCACCACTGTTCCGCCCAGTGCCAGTTCCGTCAAAAGCCCCGTGTTCTGTTTTATCAGATTGATGCCCTGATCCAGCATGGCTGCATAACCTGAAAATTCCTGGCCCAGGGTCAAAGGCACCGCATCCATGAAATGGGTCCGCCCGATTTTGACGATGGATTCCCATTCCCGGCTTTTTTCTGCCAGCCCCTGCTGGAGCCACTGCAGGGCCGGGATGGTGACATCCGCCAGCGTGGCATAGGCAGCCATGTGCATGGCCGTGGGAAAGGCATCATTGGAGGACTGGGATTTGTTGACATCATCATTGGGATGCAGCTGAGGGATTTGCCGGTCAGAAGAGGCGCCGGACAAGGCCCGGGCACGGTTGGCAATCACTTCGTTGATATTCATATTGGTCTGGGTCCCGGATCCGGTCTGCCAGACTTTTAAAGGGAAGTGGTCATCCAGTTCCCCCTGGATAATCTCATCGCACACCTGTATGATAAGCTGTTCCTTTCGGGACGACAGCAGCCCGAAGCTTCTGTTAACCATTGCAGCCGCTTTTTTGATATAGCCGAAGGCATGGATAACCGGCAGGGGCATTATCTCCTTGCCGATGGCAAAATTTTGTAAAGACCGCTGCGTCTGGGCCCCCCAATACACATCTGCCGGCACAAAAATTTCTCCCATGGTATCTTTTTCCGTTCGTGTGGCCATCATATCTCCTTTTTATCAGCCCGAAGACTGGGGTGGTATTCACAGGGTTATAGATACTATTATAGATGCCTGAATGCAAGTGTGGATGCCTTAAAAACCTCCTCAGCAATGGTCAGGCTTTCGGGGAAAGTATATCAGGGTGTAGTCAAAGGATTACTCTTGTGCCTGTTTTCTGAACCACTGGGCCACAAATGTATCCATTATCATCTGGGTAAGATGGTAGGCAATTGCCGGAATCAGGGCCATAGGATACGCAGCCGCAAAATACCCGGCCCATACCAGGTATGAAATGGTCAACGTTTTCTGGGAGGTATGAATAGTGAATGCGGCTGTTGCAGGCAGATCCAGATGGATCAGTCCGGCCAGCAGCCTATTGAACAAAAGAATGAACACATGCAGCCCTATCATGAATCCCATAACCAGAAACAAAACAGCACCCACCTGTATTATCCGATCAGCAGAACTTGCCACTGCATTCAGTATGATCAAAAGGACAATGCATTGGTTGAAAATGGAAATACCGGATGTAAACGGCAGCAGCCTGTGTTTTACCGCGGGCCGCAGGCACTGGCCCAGCAGGGTGGGCACCAGGACCTTGAAGGTCAATCCCGTCAGCATCTGGACAACCGGAAGCTGGATGGAAACATCACCAAACTGCAGGATCAGGTTGAGCATGAACGGAATGGTTATGATGGAAGCAAAATTACCCAGCACGCAGATGAACAGGCTTAATGCAATATTGCCCCGGGCCATGGCGGTCATCACTGTACCTGAGGCCACTGTCACCGGTGCGACTCCGATGATCAAAGCCCCCATGACAAAATCAGGCCAGGCATCCAGAAAAAAACGACTGCTATGATACGCGATGACCGGAAAAAAAATCAAAGAGGAAAAAAGTGCTGCCAGAAGAACCTTTATCTGCTTTAACTGGACAAGGACACTGGATGTTTCCAAAGACAGCCCTGTCAGAAAAAAAGCCAGAAAAATGCCTGCATTCAAGATATTATATCTTTTAATGACCGTACCGATTTCCGGCCATGCAAATGCAATACAGGCCATAACAGCCATGCCCATGAAAAACCAGTATTTTTTAACCATATGCACCACCTGCTTGAAGGTACCCAAAAAAAACTTTTTGGGATCATGCTGTGCCGGATGAAAATTGTCAAGTGGATACAGCCGGCAAAAGTGCACAAGCGGTTCAATGATGTTGCCATGTTTTTCCTTTGCTGACAACCGGCTTCAACTTGACCCGGTGAAATAAATCCCTATAATTACGGGGTACAAAAAACAGCAAATTCAGCCGATGTTCCAGAAAAGGAGCCATGCAATGACACAGACAGTTGCGTATGATGTTGATACCTGTATCAACCGCCACAACAATGAATATGCCCTGCTGCCGGCCCTGTAACCGGGCAAAAGCTCTGGCAGCCCTTTTTCTGGTCGCTGTTCTGCTGACCCAGGGGTGTGGTGCAGTAACGCCTGTTCCGCGCACCCTGGACACCCTGCCGAAGTCAATACACCCGGCATCCCTGGAAACCCTGAATTTTTCTTTGACCTCTCCATGGTGGGAACAATTCAACAACCAGGAACTGAACCAACTTATCAGCCATGCCCTGACACACAATTTTTCCATCAGACAGGCCCGGGCCAGGCTGGAACAGGCCGCCAGCCTTGCAGCTGCCAAAAAAGCGGATGCATTGCCCCTCATCACCCTGGAAACCAGATACAATCGTACCCAGACAGAGCTTGAGACCACCTCATTGAACACTTTTTCTCTGGGACCGGCAGCTGCCTATGAAGTGGATCTGTGGGGCCGCATCAATGCCGGGGTAACATCTTTTGCCCTGGCGGCCGGGGCCTCGGCATCGGATCTTGAAACCGCTGCCATGACCATTGCCGCAGAGGTGGCCCGTATATGGGTGGATCTGATCACAGCCAGAGAGCAGCTGGCCCGGGTGAAAAAACAGCTGGAAGTCCACACCACGGTACGCGATCTTCTGGAACTGCGGTTTCAAAAATCCATGTCCTCGGCCCTGGATATCCTCCAGCAAAGAGAAATTGTGGCCCAGACCCAGGCAAAAATGCCACCCCTGGAAAACCGGATACAGCAGTTGGAAGCATCTGTGCATCTTTTGCTCGGACAGACTTCGGGAACCGGTCTCACCATCACCGGTGATCTGCCCGAAACATTGCCGGAACTGCCCCACAACGGGCTGCCGGCCAATCTGCTGGCACTGCGCCCGGATGTCAGGGCCCAGGGCCAGCGCCTTATGGCAGCTGACTGGGATGCGGCAGCTGCCAGGATCTACCGCCTGCCTGATCTGGTTCTTACGGGAAATTTTCTGTTTCAGGACAACGCCCTGGACCTGCTTCTTGACAACTGGATTTTGACTCTGGGAGCCCGTCTTGGAGCTCTCGTGTTTGACGGGGGACAGAAAAAAGCCCTGTCCCGACAGGCTGCCGCTGTGGTGGAAGAGCGGCTGGCAGCCTATGAAGAAGTGGTGCACACCGCCATTGCCGAGGTGGAAACCACCCTGGCTGCGGAAAAACACCAGGCGGAACATATTCTTTTGCTGACAGCCCAGCTGGAAACCGCCCGGCAGGCCCTGGCAGAAGCCCGGCGCCGATATATCAAGGGACTGGACCCTTTTATCCCCTTTCTGACCGAACAGCTCAATGTTCAGGAGCTTGAAATCCGCCTGCTGGAACAGACCGCTTTATTGATAAAAAACCGCATCACCCTTTACCGGGCCCTGGGAGGAGACTGGCAGGCCATTGTTTCCCCCGTGCCCAAGGAAATGCCATGACGTCGTCTTCTCATATAAAAACACCGATTTTCAAGCGAATCATCCGCTTTCTTATTCCGCTCATCATTATTGCCGGCGGTGTATTCATTGCCCGGCATCTGTATGAAACACGGCCTGTTGCCAGCCGGGGACGTCCCGAGATCCCCCCGCCCCTGGTGGAAACAGCCATTATGAAAAAGCAGGACCACCAGATTGTTCTGTCTGCCATGGGAGCGGTCATGCCCTCCCGGGCCATCACCTTGAAATCCCGTGTGGGCGGGTTTGTTCAAACCATATCACCAAAACTGATTCCCGGCGGGATATTTAAAAAAGCACAGGTGATGCTCACTTTGGAACAAAAAGATTTTGAGCTGAATGTGGCCAGAAAAAAAGCTGTTCTGGACCGGTTGTCCGCCTCCCTTCGCCTGGAGATGGGCCGGCAGGAAGTGGCACAAGAAGAGTTGAAAATTCTGCAGAAAGATGCCGAATCCCCTATCCTGGATGCCGATCTTGCCCTGCGGGAGCCCCAGATGGCCCAGATCAAGGCAGACATTGCCGCTGCCCGGGCAGACCTGGATCTGGCCCGGCTGAATCTGGAACGTACCATTATAAAAGCCCCTTTCAACTGCCTGATCACTGCGGTGCATGTACAGACCGGGTCCCAGATATCTGCCCAGGATGCGCTGGCCGAGCTGTCCGGTACTGATGCTTACTGGGTAAAAGCCGCCGTTCCTGTGGAACATCTCAAATGGATCAAAATCCCGTCTGCCCCGGATGATACCGGCAGCCCGGCCACCATCACCGACCAGAACACAACCCTGCACCAGGGCCGTGTCATCCGTCTTCTGGGGGAACTGGGCAGCGAAACCCGCCTGGCCACGCTGCTCATCGCCATTGATGACCCTTTGGGCCTTTCCCGCCCGATTGATGCACCACTGCTGTTAAACAACTATGTCCAGGTGGCTGTCCAGGGAGAAAAAATATCTGATGTCATTGCCCTGCCCAGGGCCATGGTGCGCAACCAGAACCAGGTATGGGTGGCCGCGGACGGACACCTGGATATCCGCACCATTGATATCGTATGGCGGGATTCAGATCATGTGTTTGTCGAAAGCGGGCTTGAGACCGGGGATGCCGTGATCCTGTCGGATATGTCCTCTCCGGTGGAGGGCATGACTTTGCGTGTGCACAACAAAAACCGGCCGGCTGCAGCCGGAACAGATACAGGGAACCGGCCATGACCACCCCTGTATTCACAGACGGTCATACAGGCGCCATCCCCTGGATGGCAAAAAATCCCGTGGCAGCCAATCTGTTGATGATTGTCCTGCTGCTGGGGGGTCTGGTCATGGCCTTCGGCATCAAGCAGGAGGTGTTTCCTGATTTTGAGGTGGGCGCTGTTTCCGTATCTGTCATCTACCCGGGTGCCGGTCCTGAAGAGGTGGAGCGGGGAGTTGTTCTGGCCATTGAAGAAGCGGTCCAGGGCCTGGAAGGCATTGATGAAATGCATGCCACTGCAGGGGAAGGGTTCGGCCGTGTCACCATTGAGGTGCGCCAGGGAATGGATGTGCGCAGCTTTGCCCAGGAAGTGGAAAGCGAGGTCAATGCCATCACCTCTTTTCCTGATGAGGCGGAACGTCCCATGACCGCTGTTGTGGCCCGCAAGCGCCATGTCATATCCCATGCCGTTTACGGGGACCTGTCCCGGGCAGTGCTCACCCGGATTGCGGAAAACTTCCGGGACCTGCTGCTCCAGGACCCCCTTATTACCCAGGTGGAACTGGAAGGCACCCGGGATTATGAAATTCATGTTTCCGTTCCCCAGGCCAGTCTGCGGCGGTACGGTCTCACCCTGGCAGGGGTGGCAGAACGCATCCGCAGCCTTTCCATTGAACTGCCCGGCGGGTCTGTCAAAACCCGGGGCGGCGAAATCATGGTCCGCATGAAAGAACGCCGGGACGTGGCAGATGCCTATGCCGGCCTGCCCATCATTACAGCGGAAGACGGTGCACAGGTATTGCTGGAAGATATTGCAGATATTTCCGAAGGGTTTGAAGAAACCAACCGGTATGCCACCTTTAACGGCAGACCCGCCATCAGGGTGGAAGTCTTCCGGGTGGGGGACCAGAAACCCATTGAGGTGGCAAAAGCCGCACGGATGAGGGCGAAAATGTTTCAGGAAACCCTGCCCCCGGGGATAGGTGTTTCCATGATCAGCGACCGGTCACAGGTATTTGAACAGCGGGCCGGCCTGCTGTTGAAAAACGGATACATCGGCCTTACTCTGGTGTTCATTCTTCTGGCCCTTTTTCTGGAGATCAGACTGGCATTCTGGGTGTCTCTGGGCATCCCCATATCCATTCTGGGATCGTTTGTTTTCCTGCCAATGACAGATTTTTCCATTAATGTTGTGTCCATGTTCGCCTTTATTGTGACCCTGGGCATCGTGGTGGATGATGCCATTGTGGTGGGGGAAAACATTTACTACTACCGGGAGCAGGGAAAAAAATTTCTGGATGCCGCCATCAGGGGGGCAAAGGATATGGCAGTACCTGTGGTGTTTTCCATTCTCACCAATATAGCGGCATTTCTGCCCATCATGTTTGTCTCCGGCACCATGGGCAAAATTTTCAAGGTGATCCCCATGGTGGTGATCATGGTATTTCTTATCTCTCTTGTGGAATGCCTGTTTATTCTGCCGGCCCACCTGTCCCATGAAAACCGGCCCCCCGGAAAAATACTGGGCTGGATCATCGCCCGGCAGAAACGCATCAGCCAGGGGCTCACCTGGCTGGTGAAACAGGTATACAGCCCGGTTTTACAATCCCTGGTGAAAAACCGGTATATCACAGCAGCAGTGGGGGTGGCGGTTCTGGTAATCATGGTGGGGTATGTCCAAAGCGGGCGGATCACCACCACCCTGATGCCCCGCATTGAATCAGATTATGCCTTTGTCACGGTGACCCTGCCCTATGGGGCTTCAGATGAAAAAACTGCTGCAGTACGCCGGATCATCACTGATGCTGCAGAAAAAGTGGTGGCAGACAACGGCGGGGCAAAACTTTCCCGGGGGCGGTACACCCGGGTGAATGAAAATGTGATTACCTCTCAAATCCTTTTGACCCCTCCGGATATCCGGCCCATGTCCACGGCCCGGGTAACCCGGCTGTGGCGGGAGGAAGCCGGTGCCATTCCGGGCCTGGAATCCATTGTTTTCCAGTCCGACCGGGGCGGGCCAGGATCCGGTGCTTCTTTGACCATTGAACTGAGCCACCGGGACATCGATACCCTGGATGCAGCCAGCATAATGCTGGCTGATAAACTGGCTGATTTTCCCTCCACAAAAGACATTGATGACGGATCTGCCCAGGGCAAAAAACAGTTTGACTTTACCATGAAACCGGAAGGGTTGTCTCTGGGGCTGGGTGCCAGGGATGTGGCGCTGCAGGTGCGGCATGCCTATTATGGCGCCACTGCCTTGAAGTTCCAGCGGGGCAGAAACGAGGTTACAGTCAAAGTCCGGCTGCCGGAAGCGGAACGGGATTCTGAAAACAGCCTGGAAACCCTGATGATCTATACCCCGGACGGCCGTGAAACCCTGTTGACGGATGTGGTTTCCATGGCGCCGGGACGGGCCTTTACCACCATTGTCAGGCGGGACGGGCGCAGGGTGTCCACTGTAACAGCCGATGTGGTACCCCAGCAGGAAACCGGCCGAATTCTTGCCGTGGTTAAAACCGACATCCTGCCCAGCCTGCAGCAGCAGTTTCCCGGCCTGACCGCAGGGTTTGAAGGGCGGCAGGCCAGCATGCAGGAAAGTACCCAGAGCCTGTTTCGGGGCCTGATCCTGGCGCTGTTCGGTATCTATGCCCTGCTGGCCATCCCCTTTAAAAGCTATTTCCAGCCCATGATCATCATGGCCTGCATCCCCTTCGGCATTGTGGGGGCGGTACTGGGACATATTCTTCTGGGATTTTCTCTGTCTCTTATGAGCCTTTTCGGGCTGGTGGCCCTTTCCGGGGTGGTGGTGAACGGATCCCTGGTCATGGTGGATTCCGCCAACAAGCATCGGCGTTCAGGCAAACCCGCTTTTACCGCCATAACAATGTCTGCGGCCCAGCGCTTCAGACCCATCATGCTCACCACCCTGACCACCTTCGGGGGGCTGTCCCCCATGATTTTTGAAACCTCCCGCCAGGCCCAGTATCTCATTCCCATGGCCATATCACTGGGGTTCGGCATTGTTTTCGCCACCCTGATCACCCTGGCCCTGGTTCCCTGCTTTTACATGATCCTGGAGGATGTGCTGGGGTGGTTCAAAAGCACATAAGCCCTTTAAAATACCGACAGAAATCTGTGTGTTAAAGCATTGTTGGGTTGCAAAATGCCGGCCTCTAAAATATAATATTTATAATTTTAACATATAATTCCAGGGGACATTATGCAAAAATCCATTAAAGAGATTACATTTGAAGAGGAATTTCGGATCTGCCCTGTCTGCGGATACCAGGATGGATTTCATTCCATGTTGAAACAGGAAAAAGACCATATCAAGTGGTTGTTCATCTGTCCCTCCTGCCATGAAATTTTCGATATCGGCCACAGACTGGACCGGTTATGAAAACCACACCCTCCTGTCTCAACATTGATATTTTCCTTGACAAAAAGCATTTTTCCATCCTATCCTGCATAGTAACGATGTCCAGCAGCGACTGGAGATAATGCTCTCAAAGATGAGGTACTGGGAACCCGGTTTTCCAGACGGCAGCAATCGCTAAGACGGCAATAAGCCCTTTGTCCATCCTCATGTTATCTGCATGCGGTGCAACAATCTGTTTCTTTCTGAATAACGGCCATGCCCTGCCGGGCACAACAAAACATGAAAGAATGGATCAGCAGGCAGTTCTTTCATATAAAACCCGTCACCACAGGAGAATATCATGACAAAAAAGGATCTTAAACATACCACAAACGATGCAGGAAACCCCGTATCCAGCGATGAGTACTCACTCACTGTAGGACCTGACGGACCAATCCTGCACCATGATTATTACCTCATGGAGCAGATGGCCAACTTCAACCGGGAAATGATCCCGGACCGTCAGCCACATGCCAAGGGCTCAGGGGCCTTCGGGCACTTTGAGGTCACCCGGGACTTCAGCGCCTATACCAGGGCGGTATTGTTTCAACCGGGTACGAAGACAGATGTTCTCGCCCGGTTCTCCACAGTAGCCGGAGAGTCCGGCAGCCCCGACACCTGGCGGGATGTCCGCGGCTTTGCCCTCAAGTTTTACACCACCGAGGGCAACTACGACATGGTCGGGAACAACACCCCGGTCTTCTTTGTACGCGATCCCATGAAGTTCCAGCACTTTATTCATTCGCAGAAGCGCCGGGCTGACACAGGCCTGCGCTGCCATGACATGCAGTGGGATTTCTGGAGCCTCTCGCCCGAGTCTGCCCATCAGGTCACCATCCTGATGAGCGATCGCGGAGTGCCTAAGACGTATCGGCACATGAACGGCTATACGAGCCATACCTACATGTGGGTCAATGCCAAAGGCGAGCGCTTCTGGGTCAAGTACCACTTCAAGACCGATCAGGGCATCGATTTTCTCACTGATGAGGAGGCTGACCAGATGGCAGGCGAGGATCCCGATTATCACCGGCGGGACCTGTCCGAGGCCATCACACGGGGTGACTACCCCAGCTGGACCCTCAAGGTACAGATCATGCCTTTTGAGGATGCCGAGAATTACCGCTTCAATCCCTTTGACCTGACAAAGGTCTGGCCCCACAGCGACTATCCTGCGCAGGAGGTCGGCCGGTTGACCTTGAATCAGAACCCGACCGACTTCCATACCCAGATCGAACAGGCCGCCTTCGAGCCGAACAGCTTTGTTCCAGGAATCGGTCCGAGCCCGGACAAGATGCTTCTGGCCCGCCTGACATCTTACGCTGACGCTCACAGGGCCCGCCTGGGCGTCAACTACAAGCAGATCCCGGTCAACCGTCCCAAATCACCGGTGCACAATTACAGCAAGGGCGGAAGGATGCGGATCGACAACATTACCGATCCTGTGTACGCCCCGAACTCCAAGGGCGGCCCGCAGCCAGACCCTGAGCGCTATCCGGAACAAACCATCTGGAGTGCCGGCGGCGAGTTCGTCAGGGCAGCCTACACCAAGCACAAAGAAGACGATGACTTTGGCCAGCCCGGAACCCTGGTCCGAAAGGTCATGGATGACGCACAGCGCGACCGGCTTGTGTCCAACGTGGTCGGCCACTTGAAAAAGGGCGTTACCGAGGCGGTTTTGGAAAAGGCCTTTGAATACTGGAAAAATATCGACAAAGAGGTTGGCGATCGTATTGAAAAAGGCGTGAAAGGCAGCTGATCTTTCGCAGATTTTGTCGACAGTTCACAATTCATTTGATGAATCTATTGGTGGCATGCCAGAAGGGGCAAATCATATATTGGGTGATATTGCCCCTTCCACAATCCAAGAAATAAAGCCCTCACGCGGACCTGCCAAAAATATAGCCAATGACCTTGGTGTTTTTATTGACCCCCCATATGCCCGGGTATGAAATATACATGATTTTCCAGGGATAAATGGATATTTTGCTTTATTTACACTCTTTCCGGTTTCCACATAAAGTTGTTTTATTCTGGATTGGCCTTTGATTACTGAATCAAGTAATATAAACGGAGAGAAAAATATATGAGCACTGAAAAAGAGCAGCAGAAAAACAGCCTGGTTGAAATTGAAAATCGGGAATGGGTCGAATCCCTTGAATATGTATACCAGTCTGAAGGAGAGCAGCGGGTCAGAGAACTGCTGCGGCTGCTCCATCTTTCCGCACAAAACAAGGGCATTGAATACACCTGTCCCGGGAATACCCCTTATGTAAATACCATCCCCAAAGAAATTCAGCCGTCTTATCCTGGCAACCGGGAGATTGAAAGACGAATCAAAAGCATCAACCGCTGGAATGCCATGGCCATGGTGGTCCGGGCGAATCGGGAATCCACGGGCATCGGCGGCCATATTTCCACTTATGCGTCCACGGCAACGTTGTTCGAGGTAGCTTTTACCCATTTTTTGCGCGGACAGAACAAGGAGCACGATGCAGATATCGTATATTTCCAAGGACATGCCTCACCAGGCGTATATGCCAGGGCTTTTTTGGAAGGTGTTTTCAATGAGACCCATTTGAAAAATTTTCGCAGGGAGTTGCAAAAGGAGCAGGGACTTTCTTCTTATCCCCATCCCTGGCTGATGCCCGAATTCTGGGAGTATCCCACTGTTTCCATGGGATTGAGTCCCATCATGTCGATTTATCAGGCCCGTTTTCAACGCTATCTTGAAAACAGGGGATTGAAGCAGCCTTCGGATCGAAAAGTGTGGACCTTTTTGGGGGACGGGGAGATGGACGAGCCGGAATCCATGGGCGCGATTACCCTGGCATCCCGTGAAGGGCTGGACAATTTGATTTTCGTGGTCAACTGCAATCTGCAGCGCCTGGATGGACCGGTCCGGGGCAACGGCAAGATTATCCAGGAGCTGGAAGCAGCCTTCAAGGGGGCGGGGTGGTATGTCATTAAAGTCATCTGGGGAAATGACTGGGATTCGCTTTTTGAAAAAGATGACCAAGGGGTACTGGTGGATGCCCTGGAAAATACAGTGGATGGACAATACCAGAAATTTGCGGTATCCAGCGGGGAATATATCCGGAAACATTTTTTTGACCAGGATCCCCGTCTCAAGGAGATGGTAAAAAATCTTTCAGACGAACAAATCAGGAAACTGCGCCGGGGCGGACATGATCCGGAAAAAGTATATGCTGCCTACAAGGCGGCTGTCGCGCATGAGGGCAGTCCTGTGGTCATCCTGGCACAGACCATAAAAGGGTATGGCCTGGGGGAGGCAGGAGAGGGAAGGAATATCACCCACCAGCAGAAAAAACTCAATGAAGATGAACTGCGGGAATTCCGGGACCGATTTAATATTCCCGTATCTGATGAACAAGTGGCACAAGCCCCCTTTTACAGGCCAGGGGATGACAGTCAAGAAATGAAATATCTCAGGGAACGAAGAAAATCCCTGGGAGAATTTCATCCCAAAAGAAAAGTGGACTTGAAAAAAGACAATCCCCTGTCCGGGGAAGATATCTGGAAGGAATTTCATAAAGGATCAGGCGACAGGCAGATTGCAACAACAATGATCATGGTTCACCTGCTTTCAAAACTGCTCAAAGACAAAGATGGGGGAAAATATATCGTGCCGATTGTTCCGGATGAAGCCCGGACGTTTGGTATGGAATCGCTGTTCAGACAGGTCGGTATTTATTCCAGTGCAGGCCAGCTTTATGAACCGGTAGACCGGGAAAACCTGCTTTATTACAGAGAACTCAAAGAGGGCGCCATCCTGGAAGAGGGTATAACCGAAGCCGGGTCCATCTCCTCTTTTATTGCCGCAGGTACAAGCTATGTTACAAATAATATTCCTGCTATTCCGTTTTTTCTTTTTTATTCCATGTTCGGATTCCAGCGCATAGGGGATCTGATATGGGCAGCCGGTGATGCAAGGACCAGGGGTTTTCTTATCGGAGCGACCGCCGGCAGGACCACCCTGCCCGGGGAAGGACTGCAGCACCAGGACGGCAATAGTCACATTCTTGCCTATCCTCTTCCCAATCTCAAAGCCTATGATCCAGCTTTCGGGTATGAAATTGCCGTTATTGTAAAAGAAGGCATCCGGCGCATGTATGAAAAAGGAGAAGATGTAATCTATTATATAACGGTAATGAACGAGTTCTACCTCCAGCCCGCCTTGCCGGAGAATGCTGAAGAAGGCATTCTCAAGGGGATGTACCGGTTCAAATCCGGTCATTTGGAAAACCCGGAGGCACAGGCCCATCTGCTGGGAAGCGGGGCTCTTTTAAACGAAGCCCTCAAGGCACGGAAAATCCTTGAGGATACTTACCATGTCCGGACAAACGTATGGAGTGTCACAAGCTACAAGGAGCTTTACAGAGATGCCCTGGACAAAGAAAGGTGGAACATGCTGCATCCGGAAGAAAAGGAAAAAAAACCGTTTATCCGGGAATGCCTCGAAGGAGAAGAAGGGGTTTTTGTGGCAGTTTCCGATTATCTGAAAGCATTGCCTGCAACGGTGAGCAAATGGATCCCCGGACCGTTTGTCATGCTGGGTACGGACGGTTTCGGAAGAAGCGATACCAGGGAGGCGCTCCGTGATTTTTTTGAAACCGATGCCAGGCATATTGTCCTGGCGGTATTATCCGAGCTTGTCCGTGAAAAAAAAGTGGATGTTGATTTGCTGAAAAAAGCAATGAAAGATCTGGATATTGATCCTGATAAACCCAACCCGGTATATGTCTAAGGAGAGTTGTCATGATAAAAGAGATACGGCTGCCGGAGATCTCAGAAGATATCGATACGGCTGAAGTGGTAAATATTCTGGTCTCCGAAGGTGATACAGTGGAAAAAGAACAGGGCATCGTGGAAATGGAGACCCAGAAGGCTATCTTTGAGGTGCCTTCTCCGGAAGCCGGGAAGATAAACAAAATCCTGGTTAAAAAAGACGATACCGTCAAGGTCGGGGACGTAATTGCAAAAATTGAAATATCTGAGTCTTCCGGAGAGAAGAAGCCGGCAGAAGAGAACAAAGAAGCCCGCCAGGAAGAAGAAAAAGAAGCACCCGGCCAGGAAGAATCCGGAAAAGAAGAACCGGAAAAGGAAGAAACACCGGAACAGGAAGAAGAGCCAGAAGAGGAAGAAACACCGGAAGAAGAAGAGCCGGAAGAGGAAGAAACAAAAAGCCGGGAAGAAAAAACAGAACCTGTAAGGGAAAAGAAAGAGGAAAGCCCTGAAAAAGAGCAGTTAGTACCTGCTGCACCTTCGGTTCGGCGGTTTGCCAGGGAAATCGGTGTGGATATTGCGGATGTACCCGGCAGCGGGCCCCATGACCGGATCTCCAGAGAGGATGTAAAAGCATACGCAAAAAAAACACGCAGGCAGGAAACATCTGACGTGACACTGCCTGATTTTTCCCGATGGGGAGAGATCAGGCAGGAGAAAATGAGCAGGGTACGTGAAATAATTGCTGATCACACGGCAGCTTCCTGGAAGTCCATACCAACGGTGACCCAGTTTGACAAAGCAGATATTTCCAACCTGAGGCAATTCCGTGAAAAGTATGCAGGTTCTATTGAAAAGGAAGGTGGTAAACTCACGATTACTGCAATTCTGGTAAAGATAGTGGCCCAGGCCCTGAAAATTTCTCCCCGGTTCAATGCCAGTCTGGATATGGAAAAAAAACAGATCATTTTTAAATCCTATATTAATATCGGGGTGGCTGTGGATACGGACAGGGGACTGCTGGTACCGGTCATCAAACACGCGGACCGGAAAACGCTTACCCGGATTTCCGTTGAGCTGACCGATCTGGCAGAAAGAACCCGCAATAAAAGGATTAAACCTGATGAACTGCAGGGAAGCAATTTCACTATTTCAAATCTGGGCGGAATCGGGGGAACGTATTTTACGCCTATCGTGTATGCGCCCCAGGTGGCCATACTGGGAGTGGGACAGGCGGATCAGGAACCGGTATACCGAAACTCCGGATGGGAACCCAGGCTGAAAATACCCTTGGCATTGAGTTATGACCACCGGATTATTGACGGGGCTGACGGGATTCGTTTTCTTAATGTCATCAGTGAATCTTTGGAGAATCCAATGAGGCTTTTTCTGTAAGGAGAGGTAAAATGAATTCAGGAAAAAAAAACAGAACGCTGGCAGTAGTAGGCGCGGGACCGGGCGGATATGCTGCAGCATTCATGGCCGCAGACAAAGGCCTGGAAGTAACGCTTATCGATCCGGAACCCAATCCGGGCGGAATCTGCCTATACCATGGCTGCATACCCACCAAGGCATTGCTGCATGTGGCCCAGGTTATTTTTGAAACAAAACGATCCAAAGATATCGGTCTTATTTTTCAGGACCCTGAAATTGATATAAAACAGATCCGGTCATGGAAAGACAAGACAGTGGAAAAGCTTACCTCCGGGGTCGGATTTCTGAATAAACAGCGCAAGATCCGGTATATAAGGGGAAAAGCAACATTCAAAGATTCGACCCGGCTGAAGATCGACAAACATGACAACAATTCTACAGAAGAATCCTTTGATGCGATTATCCTTGCGACTGGTTCATCGCCAATATCACTTCCAGGTGTTGATTTTTCACACCCCGGAATATGGAATTCCCGGCAGGCATTGAAACTGGAAACCATACCGGAAACCATGCTGATCATTGGCGGTGGTTATATCGGTCTGGAGATGGCAACGATATATCATGCCCTGGGTTCACGTATCTGGCTTGCAGAGATGACCGCCAATCTGCTGCCCGGGGCGGACAGGGATCTGGTTTCTGTTTATAAAAAAGACGCGAACAATCTGTTTGAATCCATCATGCTGGAAACCCGGGTGGAAGATATCAAAGAACAGGACCAGGGAATGAAGGTCACATTCAAAGGAAAAGACACGGAAACAACAGACCAGGTGTTTGAAACGGTTCTGGCGGCTGTGGGAAGGAAACCAAATACCCATAATCTGGGCCTGGAAAATACGGATGTTGAAAAAGATGACAAGGATTTTATTACAGTCAATTCCAGAAGACAAACGACTGATCCGCACATTTATGCCGTAGGAGATATTACCGGTGAGCCGCTCCTGGCACACAAGGCAACGCACGAGGGCCGGGTTGCTGCCGGGGTCATCTCCGGTCAAAAGAATGAATATGATCCCAGGGCTGTACCTGCTGTTTTATATACTGATCCGGAGATCGCCTGGTGCGGATTGACCCAGGCCCGGGCAAAAGAACAGGGCAAAAAGGTGGAAATTGTTAAATTCCCCTGGAGCGCTTCAGGCAGGGCTGCAACCCTTAATCGGAAGCATGGGGTAACAAAACTGGTACTGGAACCTGAAACCGGTCGTGTTCTTGGCGTAGCCATAGTCGGTCCGAATGCCGGGGAACTGATTTCAGAAGGTGTTCTGGCTGTTGAAATGGGGGCCGTAGCTGAGGATATTGCTCTGAGTATTCACCCCCACCCCACGCTTTCCGAAACTCTGATGGAAGCGGCCCAAGCTTTTTATGCAGAGAGTACCCATTATCTGAGCAAAAAAAAATAACTGGTCCGGAACAGCAAACCCCTTGCGCCGTAGCGTAACGGGTGGGTTGTAGTCACCCGATTTTCAGCACCTCTCTGGCATATTTTATGCTTTTTTACAGGCAGCCATCTCCTTTTGCCGGGCAATTTCCAGAGGATCGTCCCCCATGTCCCACTCGATCTCAAAGGGGATGCGGTCTGTGGGGGACTGCTCGCAGATGGCCCGGTATGTCTTGAAACAATCGATATCGCCGTCTCCCAGGGCCACGCCATGAAACCGGATGCCGAACTGGTCCCGGGTCAGTTTGTGGTCGCAGAAATGGACACAGAATGCATAAGGCGCGAGCTTTTCCACGGCCTCTTCCGGATTTTCCAGCACCCCCATGGAATTCACTGTGTCCACACAGGCCCCAGAGATGCAGGGTATAGGTGTGAAGTCCCAATTTCATTTTTCGTGCCATCGCATGTCTCCTGCTGGTCATTTTTTCAATACCAATATCTGCCCTGGCTGCAAAGTGCCCGGGCAGTGATCATTCCGGTTGTTCAGCAACGTTCATGCCAAAGGCTGATTCTGTTTGCATCATGAAACTATTTTGTATATAATTTCAGATAATTGTATTTTCCCGGCACCGCTCTTACCTGTCATGATACATCAAATAATTTTTATTTTGCTTTGGACCTGAATCAAAATTATTTGATTTTTTTCACGCTTGCAAAACCCGTGAAAAACCGGTAATTATTTATTGAAGATCCAAAATCCCCTGCCATTGGATGACCTACAGGCTGCCTGGCCTGCACAATGACCGATGGCTGCCCGGATCAGCCGCCTTCATCTGCAGGTACTGCACAAAGGAGAAATCATGACCGGGAAAAAGTTCCAAAACCACCAGTTTCCCCCGGCAACAGAAGAAGATTTGGAAGACTGGACTTTTTTAACCCCTTCTCAGGCCGTGGATGCCATTGCCATTGATTTTACGGAATACGGTCCCCAGCCGGTGCTTTTTGCATCTATTGCCCCACTGATTCTTGGAAACCGGTGCAGCGTTATACAGGAAAAAGAAAAACCAGTCGTACATATATTACAGGGCAAAGCGTTTACCCCGGTGCCGGACAAAGATCTGGGATTTTATCTGATCCATGTGCTGGAAACCGCCCCGCCTGATCTGAAAACCCTGACAGAGATCTGCGCACAGGTTTTCCAGACCCGAACCCGGGCAGGACCTTTGGGAACAAAAAACATCTTTGGCATCTGGGTGCACTCCCAGATGGAAGACTTTGTCTGCAGCCAGTGCGGAGAATGCTGCCGGTCCCTGGCCTATGAAAACAACTGCACTGCAGCAGATTATCATCTCTGGCAGTCCCTTGGCCGCAGGGATATCCTGGCCCGGGTCAGAAAAGTATCCTGCCCGGGCAAAAAAGACAGATACCGGATCTGGGTTGATCCTGATACCGGGAAAACTGCCAAAACCTGCCCCTGGCTTGTGCCCTGCCCTGACAGCAACCGATTTTCATGCGCCATTCAGGAGATCAAGCCACACATATGCCGGCAATATCCTTTTACCAGAAAGCATGCCGTGATGACCGGGTGCAGACACACCTGGAAATAAGGCATATAATCCTTTACTGACAAAAGAAAAAAAAGGTATAATTCATATTATATGAAAGTTTTAAGTGTTAAGCTAATACCTGACGACTGACTGCTTATACTTTCATCATTTGTTGTGGTTTTGCAGCCATGATAGTTATTGCCATCATACTGAAAAGGGAGAATGCAATGATCAAAAAAACAGCCACCGTTTTGTCTTTTACCATGGTATTTTTTGCTGTATCTTTTTTTATCACAGCACCAGCTGTTCAGGCTGAAGAGTTTTCAGCGGACATGGTCACTGAAATGGACACCGGCAATGTCAGCGGGAAACTGTATGTCAAGAGCAATCAGGTGAACCGCAATGAAATGATGGGCATGATCACCATCATGAACCGCCCCCAGGTGTATCAGGTTTTCACAAGTACAAAAAAATACCATGTGACCGATGTGGCGGAACTTGAAAAAGAAAACCCCATGGCAGGGGCAGCCGATTTTCATGACTGGGCAAAAGAAAACAACATGAAAAAAACCGGCACGGAAACCATTGAAGGATTTGCATGTGATATTTATGAAGGAACCATCATCCTTGATAAAAAAACCGGACAGACCGCTCCCATGAAATTCTGGCTGTCCAGAAAGCTGCAGTATCCCATCAAAACCCAGAGCGTCATGCCCCCGCCGGTGGGCAGGCTTACCACCCACCTTAAAAACATCAAAACCGGTAAACAGCCGGCCCATCTGTTTACCATACCTGAGGGGTATACCAAAGCAGCATCAATGGAACAGGCCATGGGAATGCCGGATATGGAACAGTTTTCAGAAGGACAGATGCCCAGTGCAGAACAGATGGACAACATGATGAAACAGGTGCAGGAAATGATGAAAAACATGCAACAGGAATAAAACAAGGAGGCCCGTCATGAGAATCATACCCCAAAAAATCATGTGCGCCATTGATTTCAGTGATTTCACCAACCTGACCCTGTCCTACGGCCAGTCCATGGCAAAAGAGTTCGGTGCCAGTCTCACCCTGTGCCATGTGGTGTCCAACATGGTATTGATGTCCTCTGCCGGCCAGGCCTATATCGCCTCTGAGAAAATTGAGGCGGAACGGCGGGAGGATGCCACCTCCCGGCTGAAGGAAATTGCCGGAAAACTGGAGATGGACTGCGACATCGTGGTGTCCACCGGACATCCGGCCGATGAAATTGCCAGAATTGCCCGGAAATCGGGTATGGGCATGGTGGTGGCAGCCACCCATGGAGGATCTGGCGTCAAACGGTTTCTGGTGGGGTCTGTGACAGACCGGCTGGTAAAAATACTGACCTGCCCTGTAATGGTTCTCCATGGCGATGCAATGCCGGATGTGGCACCAGGCGACAAAAAAAAGCTCTTGAACCGGATCCTGGTGGGGTGTGATTTTTCCCCGGATTCCAGCCTTGCTTTTCAGTACGGCCTGAGTCTGGCCCGGGAGTTTGAAACAGAACTGTTTCTGGCCCATGTGATCCGTCCCACGGAACATGTTGAATTTACCAGTGCGGATTATATCAAAGTCCAGGAAGGAGATTATCTGGGCTGGGACCGCTCTGACTACCTGGGACTCACCAAAAATGCCAATGAGCCGGACGAACGGCGAAAAGATACCCTCATGCCCCGGCTGGAACGCCAGCTGGCCCACATGGTGCCCGAAGAAAGCCGGCATTGGTGCACCCCCATCACCGCAGTACTGGAAGGCGAACCTTACAAAGAACTGCTGGACTTTGCCGGAAAAAAAAAGGTGGACCTTATTGTGCTTGGGATCAGGGGCCACAGCCTGATGGAAAAATTTCTGGTGGGATCCACCACAGACCGGGTGATCAGCCGGGCTGAATGCCCTGTTCTGGCAGTACGCCAGAATGATTCCAACAACAAAAAATAAAAAACATGTAATTTTGGTGTCATACATGGTATAGATTCTGTCAAACAACATAACAACAAATGAACATATTTAGATATCTAAAGGAGATATACCATGCCATCATTTACCCCGAACGCACTTCCCCTGCTCATCGGCAGCCTTCCCATGGAGGACCATGCAAAAGCCCTGGACCTGGTATTTGCCCACACCCCGGACATCCCTTTGTGGGTGCAGTTGCCGGCTTTCAGACAGGAAGGCATGATCCAGCAGTTTCTTCCCGGCCTGCCCGGTCTGACCCGGGAAAATGATGCTTTTTTTATCAACACCAAAGACCCGCAGTTTGATGAGGCATTTGTCCAGTTTTTTGAAGAATACCTTTCCCTGTCAGAAACAACCGCGGATTTTGCCGCTTCCAGATTTGCCTTCACCCCTGAAACCGGAAAGGGATTTTCCCATTTTCTGGATAAAGTGGACCGGCACCCGGGCGAATTTGCCGCCCTCAAAGGACAGGTCACAGGCCCCATCACCTTTTGCACAGCGGTCAAGGATGAGGGGGACAGAGATATTTTTTACAATGACCAGCTGCGGGATGCGGCAGTGAAACGTCTGGCCATGAATGCCCGGTGGCAGGCAAAAGAGTTTGCACAGCGTGGCACAACCCCGATTATCTTCCTGGAC
>JAABUB010000031.1 GCA_011389575.1 Desulfotignum sp.
TCCAACCACAAGCCCGTCTGCTGTCCGGTCGAAAGGGGCGCACCGCCCGGACGAAGACAAGGCGGACAGCTGGCTGAACCCGATCTGGGTGTACAAAGAATCCGGCCGGGATACCCCGCCTGTCACCATCACATCCGCCTTGCCCAGGTTCAGGTGCTCACAGGCCAGCTTGACCGCATACAAAGAAGATGCACAGGCTGCATCCAGGGTGAAACTGCCGGCTGCAAGCCCCAGTGCCCGGGCCAGGATGGCGGCAGGCCCTGACACCATGGATGTCTGTAAAGCATCCATGGCTGTGAAGGGCCGTGGTTTTTTTTTGCACAAAATTTGCCGGGAAACAGCAGATGCCGTGTCAGTGGGCAGGGCAATGGCAGCCAGGATCACCCCGGTGCGTTTTTTTACATCTTCGGGCAGGTAACAGGATTGGCATGCGGTTCTGCCGGCGGTGAGCACCAGGTGGTGGACCGGATCCAGATTTTCTGCCACATCTGTGTCCAGGTCCAGGCCGTGGGGGTCGAAGGTGAAATCGGTAACAAGTCCTGCCCGGTCTGAGACAGCCCGGTCCGGGCACAGGGAGGAAACCACCATTTTTTCTACCGGGGCGGCCCACCGGTGTCCGGGTATCTGAACAATGGATTCTTTTTTTTCCAGAACATTGCGGATGAACCGGTCTGTATCAGCCGCCCCCGGAAAAATGCCGGCCATGGAAACTACGGCAATATGCTGGGCATGGGATGTCATAGAGGGTCATATAATGGAGAAAGGTGCTGGTTGCAAGTTATACGTGTAAAAATTGTGTAAAACAGATCAGGTGAATACGTATCAGGTGAACAAAAGGAAAAATCCCTGGATCACGGGCCGGAGAAGCAAAAGGGCTGTGATGGCCATCAGACAGACAGACAGGATTTGATCTGGCGTATTTTCCCGGCGCTGGTCATTGTAGCCCAGTATCCATCCCAGGGCCATGCCGCCCAAAAGGCCGCCGCCATGGCCCCAGTTGTTGATGTTGGGCAAAAGAAAACCGATAAGCGCCAGACTGACGATCCATCCGGAGGTCTGCTGAAACATCTGCTGTCCCCATGGGCCGCCCCTGGATTTCCCGAAATAGAGCAGGGCACCGATCAGGCCGCACAACCCGGATGAGGCACCGATAGTCAGGGGCACATTGCCAACATATGAAAGCAGAAAACCGAGGGCACCGGAAATGGTGTAGATGGTGAACATGCGGAACACGCCGTATTCCGCCATGACCAGAGGGGCCACTGTCTTGAGTGCCATCATGTTGAACAGAATGTGCAGAAGGCTGCCGTGCAGCCAGTTGGCTGTGATCAGCGAGCTCCAGGCCTGGTAATTTACAATGGGCAGGCGGCCGGATGCACCCATGAAGATCAGGGCATCAAGGGAAGGGCTCAGGGCGGTAAAAGGATTGAAGCCGGTATTTACGGACTTGCCACTGAAAAAAAGGGTTACGATAAACAAGGCCACATTGGTGTACAAAATGGTTTTCAATACCCGTGACGGGGAAAAAGCAGATGTATATGAAGTCAAAAAGTGCATGGGGAATCAATACCTGGGTTAAATGATGGTTCTATAATGAGGGAAAAGCTTTTACAAAGATTTCTTCAATGGCATCGTTGATAAAGGTTTCCAGTTTTTTTCGGGAAAACACAAGTTCGGTACGTTCAAGGGTCAGGACAACGGGAATGGTGGAAAGCCGGCCCTTGTCCGGGGTGCCCAGGTAAAATGTCAGATCGATGATGAGTGTCATCTGGGTAGTGACACCGGTTTTCACAGCCCGGCACCCAAACCGGTTGATGTCTGCTGCAAGTACACGGGCGAATTTATGGGGCATCCGGGATACCCCTTCAGCAGTGAGAGGCCAGGGGGGCAAAAGAACAACAGAAAACCCTCTTTGTTCCAGAAATGTGCGGAAGACCCTTGTCATGGCGGCGGACAGGTCCTGTCCGGTGACCGCATAAATTTCCTGTTTGTCACCCCACAGCTGCCGGTGTCCTATATGTCCTTTTGTGGTGTCTAAGCGTTTGTCATTGAAACGGCTTAATCCAACAGACTGCTGTCTATCTTTGACCGGATGGGCGGTAGAGTAGGACAGGTTCAGGTATTTGGGGCCGGAAGCGGTACATCCGGATAAAAAAACCAGGCAGAATCCCAAAAAAACCAGTGACCCGGTAAAAGATAAGGTTACAGCACACAATCGTATGAAAGATGGTCTCATGGGATATATTTTCCTTGAATTCTCAGAAAATTAACCGGAAGCGGCATCGGTTATGGTAACGGCGGCCAGGTATTCCTTGACTGCTCCCAGGGTGAGAGAAAACATTTTGCTCCCGGTGAGAATAACGATGGCATTGTCCGGATATCCGCAGGCTTTTGCAAAGGCAGGCCCCATGACAGCGGCCGGTTCTGTGGTACCCTCCGGGTTGGCCTGCAGGTTCTGGATATAGATGTCCAGCCGTTCTTTGAGAATGTTGAAATAGTCAATCTCATGCCCGGTGGTGGTTTGGGTGAGGGTGGATATGTTTTGTGATATTTCTTTTATCATGCGCCAGAAAGATTCTGACAGAGGGGTTTTGTTTTTGTCCCCGGCAGACATGAAAAAGGAAATTCCCCACCCCGTACTCAGAATCTTGAGAATGCCCAGTTCATATTCAATGGTGGTCAGGTTCAGGCCGGCATCTTCGGGCAAAGCGGCCAGCATCTCTTTGAGATCCGTCCTGTCAATGGCAAAGGCGGCCAGGTTCTGGGCGGTTTCCTGTACACTGAGGTGCTGCTGCTCTGGTGTGGTCATAAACACTCCCTTTGGGGTATACAAAATATATGAATTGTGTAATATAATACACCATTAAACAGCAAATATCCAGATTACAAAGAGGTAAATATTGGCACAGATAAAAATAGAGCTTAAACTGTTTGTCACGTTGGCTGAATTTGCCCCGGAAAATACTGACAATTTCACCGTTCAGGAGGGCACCACAGTGGAAATGCTTATCAGGGAACTGAAAATCCCGGAAAATGCCGTGAAATTGATTTTTGTCAATGGGAAAAAACAGGATGCAGCCTATGTACTCAAATCCGGAGACCGGGTGGGATTGTTTCCTCCGGTGGGAGGCGGATGATGTGCATGGGATCAGAGCGTTATGCACGCAATTTTGATACCCTGACCCCCACAGAACAGGAGCGGCTGTCCTCTGCAAGGGTGGTGGTGCTGGGTCTGGGGGGTCTGGGGGGAGGGGTGTGTGAAATGCTGGCCAGGACCGGGGTGGGCCATATGACCCTGATTGACGGAGATGTATTTGAAGCCAGCAACCTGAACCGGCAGCTCTTGTGCACGGAAGCACTTGTGGGTACATCCAAGGCCGAAGCAGCCAAAGAACGGATTTGTGCCGTAAATTCCCTGGTGCAAATTACCGCTGTGGCTGCATATGCTGATAAAACCAATCTTTTAGACATGATCACAGGATCCGATCTGGTGGTGGACTGTCTGGATTCCATCCATGGCAGATTCATGCTCCAGGATGCAGCAAAAAAAGCACAGATCCCTGTGGTGGCCGGCGCCATTGCCGGCGTATCCGGGCAGGTGACAGTATTTTTCCCCGAAGACAAAGGATATGAACTGGTTTATGGAAAAAGGGGTCACCTGCCTGCCACAGGCATTGAATTGCGCACCGGCAATATTTCGTATTGTGCCCTGATGGTATCTGCTGTCCAGGCCTCGGAATGCATCAAGGTGCTGCTGAACAGAGGGGATATTCTGCGAAACAAACTGCTGATAATGGAATTGTGGTCCAACTCTTTTGAAATCATGGACCTGGCATGACCAGATCCTGTATAATACCAAACCAACCATAATTAAGGATGGTCAGGCATGTACGCAAAAGCAGCTGATATTATAGCAAACGCAAAGCGGTGTGTGGCATTTACCGGTGCCGGCATTTCCGTTGAAAGCGGGATCCCGCCTTTCAGAGGGGAAAACGGTCTGTGGAACCGGTATGATCCCACCACCTTTGATATCCGGTATTTTCACCAGCATACCAGAAAGTCCTGGACAGCCATCAGGGAAATTTTTTATGACCTGTTCGGCAAGGTGCGGCCCAATGGGGCCCACCATGCCCTGGTGGAACTGGAAACAGCAGGGATGGTAAAAAGTGTCATCACCCAGAATGTGGACAACCTGCATTATGATGCCGGCAGCCGGGTGGTACACGAATTTCACGGCTCTTTGAAAAAACTGGTCTGCCTGTCCTGCCACAGCCGATGCGCCATTTCAGACATTGATCTGGCACTTCTGCCCCCCAGATGCAGCCTTTGTGAGGGGATCCTTAAACCGGACGTGATTTTTTTCGGGGAACCCATTCCCGAGCCTGCCCGGACCCAATCCTTTGCAGAAACCCGGCAGGCAGACTGTTTTCTTCTCATCGGCACCACCGGCACGGTGGCACCGGCCAACCTGATTCCCGGTGCTGCAAAATCCAATGGTGCCGTCATCATTGAGATCAATCCCACGCCGTCAGAATATACAGCACAGGTGACAGATATTTTTCTTAAGGCCCGGGCCAGTGAAGCCATGGAAAGTCTGATGAAAGAAATTGACCACCGGCAAGAGTAACCAAACCTGAATATAAGGAGGATGCAATGTCTGAAGATTGTCTTTTTTGCAAGATTGTGAACAAAGAAATTGAAAGCCAGTTTTTATATGAAGACGACACCTATGTGGTATTCAAGGATATCAATCCGTCAGCGCCGGTACATCTGCTGCTGGTTCCCAGGCGCCATATCCGGAGTATCAACGATCTTGAACCTGCCCATGAATCACTGGTAGGGGGACTTTTTTCCCTTGCTGCAAAAATGGCAAAAGAACAGGGGGTGGACAAATCCGGATACAAGCTTTTGTTCAATGTTGAAAAAGGCGGGGGCCAGATGGTTTTTCATCTGCATCTGCATCTGCTCGGCGGATGGCAGCGTTGAACACACGGGGGAGAAAAATATGCTGAAAAATCTGAGTCTTGCTAAAAAAATTGCCGGCGGATTTGTTATTATTCTGGTATTGCTGGTGGTGCTGGCAATTGCCGGCCGCATGGGGTTGACACAGGTTGTGGAAAAGGTGGACCGGGCTGGTGAATTTCAGGTTCTGGTAACCCGGATTCTGGATGCCCGTCAGAATGAAAAGCAGTTTATTCTCACCAGTGATGCCAAAAGTGCGGATGTGGTGAAAAAAGATATTCTGACAGTAAAAACCGGGGCCGGCCGGATTATTGATGCTGATCTTAACAAGAACCTCCGGGAACAGGCAGAAAAAATCCTTACCCAGACCAGGGCCTATGAAAAGGCATTTGACACCTATGTGTCCCTGGACGAAGAAAAAGAGATCCTGATGGGGGATATGAATATCAAGGCAGGCAATGCCCTGGAAATCACCAACAGGATAAGAGATGAGCAAAAAGCAGAATATGATGATCTCATGGCCCAGAGCGCCACCATGACCAGCCGGATGCGTGCCCGGGTGAGATATGCCGACCAGATCCAGGAAGATCTGCTCCAGGCCAAAGGATATTACATGGTGATATCCGGATCAGACCAGGAAAATATTTCCATGATCTCCCAGTGGAAAGGGCATATGGACAATATCCAGCGCTCTCTGACAGAATCCGCACCCTTGATGACAGAAGATATTGCACAACAGCGCCACGAAAAAGTGCAAAAAGCCCATGCCAGGGCAATGTCAGCGGCAGAGGCATTTTTTTCCCAAAACACTTTTGAAAACAACCAGGCCCTCATCCAGGCCATTGATGACCTGCGCCGGGCAGCAAAGATCTTTCAACAGGAAATGCAGGAGCTGCTGGAATTTTATATTGAGGATGTCCAGATTTTTTCCAGCCTGATGATGGCGTTGTCTTCAGGCGCAGATGAGATTGCCAAGGTTCTTTTGCAGACAAGAATCCTGGAAAAGGAATTTATCCGCACCCAGGATGCAACATTGTTTGAAAATATCCTCAAGAATATTGCTTCCATTGATACCACCCTCACCGCAATAAAAGACGCCATTGATGACCAGGAAAAAACCGGTCCTTTGCAGGGCATTCACCAGGGGGTGACTGCTTATCTGGCTGCCTTTACAACCTATGCGGAACTCATGGAGCACCAGCAGACAGCAAGAAAACAGATGGAAACCAGTGCCGCCCTGATCCAGGATGTCAGCCTGACAGCCCGGGATGCCATGCGCCAGCAGATGCAGTCCCAGATTACCAGCTCCACTGCTTTTCTTACCGGGGTGGGTATTGCCGCCCTGATTTTTGGTCTTATCATTGCTGTATATCTTTCCAGAATCATAATCAGGCCTTTGCATACAGTGGTAGATGCCCTCAAAGATATTGCCCAGGGTGAAGGGGACCTCACCCGGCGTATCGACATCCACACCAGAGATGAGATCGGGGCACTGGCGACATGGTTTAATGCGTTTATCTCCCGGCTCAACAACATCGTGGTGGATATCAGCGCCAACTCTGAAACAGTCACGGCTTCTTCCGGGGAACTGCTGGTCACGGCAGATCACATAACCAAAGATTCCAATGAATTATCCGGACGGTCCAATTCCGTTGCCACTGCAGCTGAAGAGATGAGTACTTCCATGAATTCTGTGGCAGCTGCCAGTGAACAGGCTGCCACCAATCTGGAAAGTGTGGCCCGGGCTGCCGGACAGATGCAGCAGACCATTGCCGAGGTGGCCCGAAACTGTGACAAGGCCAGAACCGTATCTGAAAAAGCCGCAGGCACGGTAAAGGCGGCTTCCACAAGGGTTACCGATCTGGGCAATTCCGCCAGGGACATAAACCAGGTCACTGAAACCATCACCGACATTGCGGCCCAGACCAATCTGCTGGCCCTGAATGCCACCATCGAAGCAGCCCGGGCCGGGGAAGCAGGCAAAGGATTTGCCGTAGTGGCCGGTGAAATCAAGGGACTGGCAGCCCAGACCGCTGATGCCACCCTGGATATACAGGAAAGAATCAAAGGAATTCAGGATTCCACCCGGGCAACGGTCCAGGATGTGGAAGCCATCACCAATGTGATTGGAGAGGTCTCAGATATTGTGGCAGGCATTGCCGCAGCCATTGAAGAACAATCGGTTTCTGCAACACAGGTAGCCCAAAACATAGAACAGGCCGCTGCCGGCATCGGCGAAGTCAACGAAAATGTGGCCCAGAGTTCCCGGGTATCCTCGGAAATTGCCGATGATATCTCCCAGGTGCACCAGGTGTCTGATGAAATGGCCCAGCGCAGTGATCACATGAGAAAAAATGCCCGGGACCTGTCAGACCTGTCAGCCAAACTCAGAAACATGATCGGTGTTTTCAAAGTGTCGAACCGCAAAAAGGAAAAGGCCCATGTGCCGTTTTTAAAGGAAAAAGGAGTGGAATAACCATACAATTCAATGGGTTTTTCAAACAGGCGCATGTGACCTCATGCTTTACCTGGCTGAAAAATCGTGATAGAATTTTTAACCGAATTTTAGAGACAAAGATTATGCAGAAAAAAAGGCTATGGAAATGAAAAAAAATAAATATTCCATGAATCGGTTCCACAATAACAAGGGATTTTCTTTTCTCGAACTCATGGTGGTGGTGGTGATTCTGGGGATTCTGGCCACCTATGTTGCCCCCCGATTCATGGGTCGGGCTGATGATGCCAAATCGGTCAAGGCAAAAGTGGATATTGTTTCCATTGAAACAGCCCTCAAGCTGTACAAGCTTGACAACGGTGTGTATCCGACAACCGACCAGGGACTTGCCGCCCTGGTGGAAAAGCCGGGCACTGAACCTGTTCCCATGAACTGGAAGGAAAAGGGATATCTGGAAAAGGCAAGGGTCCCGAAAGACCCATGGGGCAGGGAGTATCTGTATCTGTCTCCGGGGATTCATGATGACTATGATATTATTTCCTACGGGGCGGACGGGGTTCCCGGTGGAGAAGGAAAAGACAAAGATATCAACAGCTGGGAACTTGAGTAAATACCAACCCATATCCGGCTTCACCCTGATAGAACTGATTGTTGTCATGGGTATCATCAGCAGTCTGTTGGTTTTTTCTCTTCCTGTGTTCAGGGATCTGGCCGTATTTTCCGGTGGCAAAAACCAGGTTGGTGATTTGGCCCGGTTGATAAATGACCTGAAAAAAAGAGCGGTTGAACAGAATGCCGGGATGGTGATGCACATGGATACCGCATCCAATATGGTGTGGGTTACCAGTGAACGCATGGATGCTGCCCAAAAAAAGGCGGCAAAAGAAAACGGTGTGCACCTTTCCGGGGACATTCTTGTTTCAGGTGTGGAATACCCGGAAATGACACTGACCAATTTTCTGGAATTTCAGGTCCGTTTCAGCAGGCACGGGTATTCAGATGCCGCCTATATCCATATTATGGAAAACCAGAAAAACATTACCCTGAAAATCGCACCCTTTCTCTCCCGGGTGCAGATCACAGACGGCCATGTGCATTTTGAAGACTGCCTGTAAAGCAAAGGGGTTTACCCTTCTGGAGGTTATGATCAGTGTTTCGATCATTGCCCTTGTTTTTGTGTCCCTTTTCAGGATGCAGTCCGGGACCATATCCCTTGCAGGGGCCGGTCAGTTCAATACCGTTGCCCCCATACTGGCTGCACAGCTGATCGTCCGGATAGAACAGGATGTCAAAAACTGGTCACAATTTGCAGGGGATTTTGGAGAACATCATCCAGGCATCACCTGGACCTGTGATATTTCCGACCTGTCCTTGGATGCACTGGATTTTATCAGAGAAGAAAGCGCGGACAGCCTCAAAAAAATTCATATAAAAATAACCGGACCAGCTGAACACACACCCTTTGAAGTGACAACCTGGAGGGCTGCTGTTGAATAAGTTTGTTACACAAAGCGCCACAGGATTTACCTTTGTTGAGGTGATGATTGCAATCCTTATTTTTTCGCTTGTCATCACAACCTTGTTTTCATCTTTTCAGGCATTTATCCGATCCAGTGATGCTGTCAAGGAAAGCATCACCCGCACAGAGAAAATCAGCGCTGTTTTCAAAAGGATGCACAGAGACATAGAAGAAATATATATGGTGCAGCCGCCCCGGTATAAAAAACCGGTATTCAATTCAGATCCTGATCCGTTTCGGCTGACAGGCAGTGAAGAAATTGTGGGGGGACAGACCGTATCTTCGGTGGTGTTTTCCTCTTCTGCCCATGCAAAGATTGGCATGGATCCGAGAAACGGGGTTGCACAAATCTTTTATTATACAAAAGAAAATGATAACAATACCCTTGATCTCTTTCGGGGGGATACACTGCAGCCGTTTGCCCGGGAACCAGACGGGTGCGGGGATCCGGTGTTGTGCACCGACATTTCAGGGTTTGAACTTTTGTATACGGACAACGACGGAGAACAGCACCGGCACTGGGATTCTGATTCTGCTGAATTTGCATATGCATTCCCGGCAAGTATTGAGATCAGGATTGTTTTAGGTTCCGGAGACCGGGAGCAGGTGTTTGAAACCGCCATAAGCCTGATGTCCCAACGGGGGACTGTTGAGTAAGGTTTTTTGCAACGACCGCGGGGTGGCCCTTGTGGTGACCATTGCCATTGTGGGGATTCTGGTGACTGCAGGCATGCAGCTGGGAAAAATTACCGGTGATGCGGTTCTGGTAACCATGGTTGAAAAAGACCGGTTCCAGGCCCGGCAGCTTGCCGTTTCAGGCATTGAACTTGCAAGGGTCATTCTGGCGGAGGATGCGGCCATGAACACAACAGATTCAGTGCAGGAAGTATGGGCTGATCCGGATAAACTGACCGAAGTGGTGCGCATGCTTGGCCTGGAAAGTGATAATCTGTCCATAAAAATTACTGATGAATTGTCCAAAATTCAGGTGAACGCGTTGATCAGGCAGTTTCCCGGCAACCAGATCAATCCTGACCAGGCAGGGGTATGGGAAAATTTTTTCAGACCCTTTTTTTCCGGTGACAAGTCCCTGGATGACAGAGATTCAGCTATGATCATTAATTCTGTGAAAGACTGGCTTGATGCTGAAGATGATGATGCCATCAGCGGTCTTTCAGGTGCAGAATCAGACTATTACCAGGGGTTGGAACCGCCTTACGCATGTGCCAACGGCCCGTTTAACCATATAGATGAGCTGTTGTCCGTGCAGGGGATTTCAAAAGACCTCCTTGAGATGAACCAGTCAGATGGAAATGTGCCGGCGATGGACCACTCAGTTGAAAACATGGATGCTGACCAACAGCCCGTCACCCTCGGTGATGTGTTCACCGTTTACGGACTGGACGACAGATCCATACAGGACAGCGGCTTCCGGTATCCGGGACAGATAAACATCAATACGGCTGACAGGGCTGTTCTGGCAGCGATTCTTCCTGAAGGAATGCAGGGACTGGCCCGGGAACTCATTGATTTCAGAGAGCAGAAAACCGACGATGGGGAAATGTTTGTGAACCAGCTGGGCAAAGGATGGTATAAAACAATAATCGGTCTGCCCCCGAAAGAGCAGCAGCGCATGGACCGCCTTGTCAGGTATGCAAGCGATACTTTTAAAATTGAATCCACAGCCTGGAAAAACTCGGCATCAGTGACGCTGCTGGCATTTGTGAAAAGAGAAAAAGATGCAGCCTCCGGCAGATGGCAGTGCCGGATTATCCAGATGGAAAGACAATAATGGTAATCGGATAAAAAGGAACAATTGATGAGCGGATCTTTTCTGCGCCTTGACATTGATCATTTCGGCATTCAGGCCATGGTGGTGGAACAGGGGGTTAAAAAACGGTCGGTCACAGATGAATGCCGGGTTTTGTTTTCAGATGTAACTCCTGAAGATGAAACCCAGGACATGTTTGGCGCTGCCATGGATGTGGTTGCCCGGAAGATGGATCTGCAGCCATGTGCAAAGGCTGTTGTTTTTGTGCCTGCGGGCCATATCTGTTATAGAACCCTGCACCTGCCCTTCAGGTCAAGAAAAAAAATTTCACAGATTCTGCCTTTTGAGCTTGAGTCGTTTTTGCCCGGAAATGATCAGGGCTATGTATCGGAGTTTCATCTGCTGGATATCCCGGGAGATGAAAATCTCATTCTGAGCGGCTCTATTGCTGAAGCAGCAATAGAATCATATTTTACAGCACTTGCCTGTTTTAAAATCCAGCCCCGGGTTATTGCACCCAAAGGGTATGCTGCTGCTGCAGGATTTTTACATCAGCGAAAAGATATCCCGACATTTGCATTTGTATATCTTGCCCCGTACGAAGCTGCTCTGGTGCTGGTGAACAATCGCATACCCTGTGCTGTGCGGACATTTTCCCCCGCGGTCAGGGCATCGGGTGACATCCTTGCTGATGCTGTCAGACAAACCATTATCGGTTTCAACCAGAGAACCGGGGTCCAGGTGGCATTTGATATTGTCGTGTGTGTGGAAGAAAAATTTTCACAAGCAGATACGGTCTGCCATGCCCTTGAGATAAAACTGGCTGACCAGGCAGGCCTGAGACCGGTGGAAGCAGGAAGTCAAAAAGGACCTTTGGTGGAGAGAGTCCGCCCGGACGGCCTTTTGTCGGATATCGTACCGGACAAGCCTGTCAGATATCTGTTTAATTTCTGCAAAGGAAAATACGGGGCCAGTTCCTTTGTAACCACCTATTTTTCTCAACTGGCGGCAAGTGCGGTTTTATTTGTCTGTTTTCTTGGCCTGGTGCTGACCCATGCAGGTATTGATAATGCAAAATTGCAAGACCGGATCGCAGCTATTGATAAAAAAGCGGTATCATTGTATATGGATACCTTTCCGGAAAAAACCAGGGTCCAGGAACCCTATCTTCAGATGAAAGCCAATGTCCGGGAAGCCATGAAAAACGCAGGCACAACTGCTGGTACAAACCCGTCTGCTGATAATGCAGAGGTAAATGTATTGGAAATCATCAATGAAATTTCTAAAAAAATACCCGATGTCATTGATGTGGAGATATCAGGCTTTTTGTTTAACAAGGGACGTCTGATTTTATCCGGATCAACTGATAATTTTAATAATGTGGACAATATTAAGACCGGGCTGGAGTCGGCAGCCTTGTTTCAAAAAGTTGATATCAGCGGTGCTGCAACCGACAAGCAGGAAGACAAGGTTAATTTTAAATTTAATATAGAATTGTGAAACAATAGCCATGATTGCTTTTTCAGATCGTGAAAAACTGGTTGTTATTCTGGGCGCTGCCTTTCTGGTGGTGTTTTTCGGATATCAATTGGTGATTGCCCCGGTGTTTGAAAAAAGACAGACCCTCACCCAGGTGCTGCATCGGAAACAGGCTGCTTTAGATGAAATGGTATTGCTGCAGCAGCAGTATGCATCTGTTTCTTCTGTTTTTGACAACAGGGCGCATGCACTGACAAACAGAGAAAAAGGGTTTTCATTGTTTGCCTTTCTGGACTCCCAGGCACAGCAAAGCGGTGTCAAAACAAATGTGGCATATATGCAGCCTTTCAGCAAAGAGATCGAAAAATCATCCTATTCCCTTGAAACCGTGAAGTTCAAATTGGCAGATGTGTATTTAAAGGAACTTGTGAATTTTTTACACCGGATCGCGTCATCTGAGAACGCGGTTACAATAACTTCTTTGTCATTGAACAAAACCGGAGTGAACAAAGAAAAACTTGATGCAATTATCGAGGCCCAGACACTGATGATAAAGGAAACTTCCTAGCATGAATCTCAAACTGGTTCTGTTTTATATCCTGTTTTTCATGACCGCCTTTATATTTTTTGTGTTTTTGTCATTTCCCGGCAAAAAGGTGGCGGCATATCTGTCAGGTGCAGTGACAAAGCCGGATGCAATGGTACAGGTGACCATGGATGATGCAGATCTTTATCCGCCGCTGCGTCTTGACCTGGACAAAATCCGGTTTGCCCTGGGCCCGGATATAACCATAAATCCTGCTTCCTTTGGCGTATCTTTGTCTCCACTGGTATTTTTTGAAAATGAAAAAAGCATCAGTTTTCAATCAAAATTATTCCAGGGAACCATCCATGGCAGGCTCAAATTTACCCATCTTGATCCATTGGCGACATCAGCAGCACACATCATTTTTTCCGAAATAAAAACAGCGCCATTTATTTATAAGACAACGCTTGCCGATATTACCCTGAGTTGTGAAATAAACGGTGAATATATATTTTCAGGACTAGAAAATGGAAAAAAACAGGGGCATGGAACCTTTTTTTTTCGCAATGTTTCCGCTGTGATGGAAAATTCTTTGTTTAACCGGTTGAATCTGCCTGCTGTTGATTTTTCTCAGATCGAAGCAGGGTATGAGCAGACCGGCAATACCCTGACCATCACAAATTGTATTGCCAAAGGGTCCATTGTTCATATAAAACTCACAGGAGACATCCATCTGGGCTTTCCCTTAAACGAAAGCCGGCTGGATCTTACAGGCCTGGTGCTGCCGGAATCACCTTATCTGGCAGCCTTTGCCAATAATGCCGCAATAAGGTCTGCGGCAAAAAACATTTCCAAAGACGGGATAAAATTCGGGATATCCGGAACATTGATGCAACCGAAAATCGGAATATGAAATATATATTTGTTTTGATACATATGGGGTTGATTGCTGCCATAGCATATGTCGGCGTAGATCTTTTTTATACCGGTATACTGCCTGACAATATAGAACAGCCGGGCCGCGGGGTGGCTGTGAATCCCTCACAGCCCGGGACTGTCCAAAAAGCCGGCCACCGTTCTGATCCTGGTCAATATGATGCTGTTGTCAAAAGAAATTTGTTCAAGGTTGAAATAGAAAAAAAGCAAACACCTGTTGCAGCATCAAAAGAACCGGTAAAACTTGAACCCACCAATCTGAAACTGACCCTGTGGGGAACGGTCACAGGGACCTCTGATGTATGGGCGGTGATCGAAGATAAAAATGCCAGACAGCAGGCCTTGTATCAGGTAGGGGATATGGTTCAGGGCGCACAGGTCAAAAAAATTTTACGTCATGAGGTGATCCTCAATTACCAGGGCAAAGACCAGGTACTTGAAATGCAGACAGACCGGGCCGGACAAGCTGTTGTTGCCTCCCCGGGCACTGCTCCCGCTGCCATGGCATCAAACAGATTTCAGGCAGGGCCGATGTTGGAAAATGCCGGGGAAATAATGAAACAGATTAAATTCCGTCCCTATTTTTCCCAGGGTGCACCGGATGGCCTCATGGTTTACGGCATACGGCCTGATTCTATTTTCAGGCAGATTGGGTTGAGAAATGGTGATATTGTCAAGGATATCAATGGAACACCCATTGTATCGCCGGCAGATGGTATGAATATGCTCATGGAAATCCAGGGAACAGAAGAGATCAGCATGACGGTGTTAAGAAGGGGGAAGATAATGGATCTGTCATTTCCGGCAGCAGACTATGATGAAATTGAAGGGGCGGAATCGGAACAGGTGAATGGAGATGTGCCGCAGATCCAGATGTCTCCTGAGGAAGCCACAAAAGGAGACCAATCATAATGTTTTTTGGCAGAAATCCCTCATGGAAGACCATTGTTTTGTATATTTGCTGTTTTGGGCTTTTGGTGTACCTTTCCGGGAGCTATGCTCTTGCATCTCCAAATCAGAATGATGCAGACTCCCAGCTTGTTTCCATTGACTTTAATGACGTTGATATTAATGTGTTCATAAAATTTATCAGTAAATTGACCGGGAAAAATTTTGTGGTGGACAACCGGGTACGGGGCAAGGTGACCATTATTTCTCCCACCAGAATTTCTGTAGAAGATGCCTATAAGGTTTTTGAGTCGGTGCTTGAAATAAACGGGTTTTCCGCGGTCCCCTCAGGCGAGGTGATCAAAATAGTTCCCATGCCCAACGCTAGAGGGGATAATATTGATACAAGCATTGTAACCGAAGACTCCCTCAGAGAAGATCCTGAAGACCGGATTGTTACAAGAATTATCCCTTTGGAATATGCCAGTCCCGAAGAACTGCGAAAACTTTTTCTTCCTCTGGTGCCCAAAGGAAGTGTGCTTCTTTCCTATTCCGATACCAACATGTTGATTGTCACGGCAACCCTTTCCAGTATCAGCCGGCTTCTGAAAATTGTGGAAGAAATCGATGTAAAAAGTACAGGTAGAAAAATTTCGGTTATTCCCGTAAAACATGCTGATGCCCAGAAACTGGCGCAAAATATTTCAGCGGTTTTTTCCGTCCGGGCAAGGGGGGGGAAAAACCAGCCCAATCAGGATATGGATGTCACCTTTGTGGCTGATGAAAGAACCAATACCATTATTCTGCTGGCCAGTATATTTGAGACCGAGAGGATCAAGAACCTTGTCAGCATACTGGATCAGGAAATTGCCAAAGGAGGGGAAAAAATACGGGTGTATTATATGGAGCATGCCTCAGCAGAGGACCTTGTAAAAGTGCTCCAGGAAATCCCGGCCCAGGAGACGAAGCAGCCCCAGACCCCGGGACAGAAAACTGCGCCGCTGCTGTCCGGAAAAGTGAAAATCATGGCTGATAAATCCACCAACAGCCTGATCATCATGGCGGAAAAAGAAGATTATCCGATACTGGAAGAGGTTATATCCAAACTGGATATCCGCCGGTCAATGGTCTATATTGAAAGCCTTATCATGGAGGTGAATATGACCCGGGGTCTGAATATCGGTACAGAATGGAAGGCGGCCCAGGGATTTGACAACGACAGCAAGGCGGTTTTCGGCGGGTTCGGTGCTACAGGTGGTACAGGGTCTTCCAATCTTTCAGGTGTGGCCGACTCGGGCACTTTTCCGACGGGGTTGTCAGTGGGGGTGCTGGGTGAAGGTTTTAATATCGGCGGTGTAACCTTTCCAGATATCCAGGCAGTGGTCCAGGCATTCCAGAGTGACAAAGATGTGAATATTCTGGCCACCCCTCAGATCCTGACCATGGAAAACGAGGAAGCCATAATTATCGTGGGCAAGAATGTACCTTTCCAGACACGCTCGGCAGCAGCAGATATAGGTACACAAGTATACAGTTCCTTTGAATACAGGGATGTGGGGGTCAACCTCAAGATCACTCCCCAGATCAGCAAAGACAGGCTGGTCAAGCTCTACGTGAACCAGGAATTGACAAAACTGGACTCGGTCAACCAGGCAAGCGCTGACAGGCCCACAACGTTGAAACGGCAGATAGAAACAACCATTATTGTCCAGGATGGCAACAGCGTTGTAATCGGGGGTCTGATAGATGAAAGCCTGACAAATACAGAGTATAAAACCCCCTGTCTGGGAGATGTGCCCGGCCTGGGCTGGGCATTTAAAAGCGTTTCACAGGGAGAAGAAAAAACCAATCTGTATATTTTTTTGACACCCAGGGTTGTGAGAAGCCCCGGGGAGCTGAAGAAAATTTATAAAGAAAAATCCGACGAGATGGATCTGATAAAAAAAGGTGAGGTATTTTTATACAACCAACAGCCTCAGGATGAAGAAGATACAGAAAAAAAGAAGAATGAATCCAAAGATACCCAGATGCAGATACCACAATGATTGATACATTTTTGGATATTATTGAGAAAAAAGCGGCACTTTCAAAGGCCAATTGCGAAAAGCTCAGGGCAGCCTGTCTGAAAGACCGCTCACGCCTGCTTGAATCTGCTGTTGAAACCAGGCTCGTTCTGGAAAACGAGGTGCTGGAAGCACTGTCCCGAATATATGCCATTCCTTTTGCAGCAATGCTTTCAGTGGATAATGTCAAAGATGGTTTTACCACCATTCTTTCACGGCAGTTTTTAAAAAAAAGCCTTATGGTGCCGCTGGTCAAAGAAGGGACCAATCCCATTATTGCGGTGAATGATCCCTCTGACTTGAGTTGTGCCGATGATATTGCAGCAATGCTGGGCATTGATGACTATGGCATCGTCCTGGCACCCAGAAACCAGATTCTGTCAGCTGTCAATGCCCTGTATGACCGATCCGGTGAAAGCGCCCAGCAGCTTGTGGAAACCATGGAAGACAATGGATTCACCCTTATTGATGAATTTGAGCGCACCATGGACCTGCTGGATGACACCAGTGATGCACCGGTCATACGGCTGGTGAACCACATGATTTCCCAGGCAGTCAAGGCCGGGGCCAGTGATATCCATGTGGAACCGTTCCAGGAAATTTTAAAGATCAGGTACAGGATTGACGGCATTTTATATGAAATGTTCAATCCTCCCAAGGGGCTTCAGGCATCTTTGATATCCAGAATCAAGGTCATGGCCAGGATGAACATTGCTGAAAAAAGGATGCCCCAGGATGGCCGGGCACAGGTCCGGATCGGGGACCAGGAAATTGACATCCGTATCTCCACCGTACCTACCTCCCATGGAGAACGCCTGGTTATGCGGCTGCTGAACAAGTCAGGATATTTTCTTGAATTTTCCCAGTTCGGCCTGTCTGCGGACAATTACCAGGTCATCAATAAAATTATCCGGCAGAACAACGGCATTGTGCTGGTCACAGGTCCCACAGGCAGCGGTAAAACCACCACCCTTTATGCTGCTTTATCAGAGATCAATTCCCCTGATAAAAATATCATCACCATTGAAGATCCGGTGGAGTATAATCTCCAGGGGATCGGTCAGATCCAGGTGAACACCAAAACCGGGATCACTTTTGCAAAGGGGCTGCGGTCCATTGTCAGGCAGGACCCGGATATTGTGCTCATCGGAGAGATACGGGACCTGGAAACAGCAGAGATTGCCATTCAATCTGCACTAACCGGGCATCTTGTGTTTTCAACCCTGCACACCAATGATTCCGCCGGCGCTGTCACCCGGCTGGCGGATCTGGGGGTGGAGCCTTATCTCATCGCCTCTTCGGTCAACTCGGTAATTGCCCAGCGACTTGTCCGGGTGCTGTGCAATGCATGCAAAGAAAAATATCAGCTGGATGAAACCCATATCAAAGTGCTGAATGGCGGGGGTGAAAAGTATATCGGAAAACATGTCTATAAGCCGGTTGGCTGTTCCAAATGCTTTAATACAGGGTATTTCGGACGGCAGGCCATATTTGAGATCATGCTCATGACAGATGCCATCAAAAGCCTGGTGTTAAAAACCTCTGATGCCAACCAGATCAAGGCGGCCACCCTGAAATCCGGTATGGCCACACTGCGCCAGGACGGGATGACAAAAGTTGTCAAGGGCATTACATCCATAGACGAAGTGCTCCGGGTCACCCAGGAATAATCTTCTATGAAGATTCCAGGAAAAGTTTTGCATGGCTGTATTTGAATACAAAGCACTGAACGCAAAAGGCAAAAACGTATCCGGTATAATTGATGCTGAAAGCACAGCTGCTGCCAAATCAAAGCTGCGTCAGAAATCTATTTTTCCCACATCACTGGCAAAAATAGAGTCCCGGTCAGGGATTATAGAAAAAAAACCATTGGACTTTATAACAAAATTCCGCCTTTTTGGAACCGTGAGTTCATCTGAACTGTCCATGGTTACGCGGCAATTGTCAACCCTTCTGTCAGCAGGTTTTCCTCTGGTAAAAGCCGTGGAAACACTTGTGCCCCAGACAAAATCTCTGACCATGAAAAAAGTGCTGTCCCGGATAAAAAATGCCATAGAAGAAGGCAGCAGTTTTGCAACCGCCCTTGCATTGTATCCCAATGTTTTTTCACCGGTTTTCATTAACATGGTTAATGCAGGAGAATCTTCCGGTACTCTGGAAATTGTTCTGGAAAGGCTTGCTGATTTTACGGAAAACAAAGAGGATGCAAAAAAGAAAATTCAGGCTTCCCTTGCCTATCCGGTTTTAATGGCTGCCATCGGATTCGGGGTGCTGATCATTCTTTTAACCTATGTGGTTCCCGGCATCGTAAGTATCTTTTCAGATATGAACCACCAGCTGCCGATGCCCACCAATATCCTTATTTCAGTGAGTTCTTTTTTCACAGTCTATTGGTGGGCGGTTGTTCTGGTTCCTTTCCTTTTTTTTGTCCTGATTGTTTTTGCAAAAAAGACAGAAAAAGGTGGCTGGTTTATAGATAATCTGCTCATTTCCATGCCGGTTACAGGCACTCTTTTAAAAAAAATAATTGCGGCCCGCTTCACAAGAACACTGGGATCCCTTCTGGAAAACGGCGTTCCCATGCTCACGGCACTGAATATCACAAAAACCATAGCCGACAACCAGGTTCTGTATGCATTGATTGGTAAAGCCTGTGACGCGGTTGAACAGGGCGGAGAACTCGGTGATGTTCTGTCCAGAAGCAAAGCATTTCCCGGTCTTGCATCCCAGATGATTAAAATCGGGGAAACCAGTGGAGAAATAGAGAAAATGCTGGAAAAAACAGCAGATCTTTTTGAAAAAGATGTACAGACAACCGTGACCGCGGCAACCTCCTTAATCGAACCTGTAATCATCCTGGTGATGGGTGTAGTGGTGGGGGCTATTATTCTGGCCATATGCCTGCCCATATTTGAAATTAATCAGCTCATTCAATGATTTTTTTCGGAAAGCAATGCGGGGCAGGCTTTTTTGTCTTTTTTGTAAGATACCCTTACAATAGATAAGATAATTTGATATTTTAAAAAATTCAGTTGCCCGGGCGCCTGGAAAAATGTCCGGAACCACATTTTTTGAATGGTCTTGATGAGGAAGATATGGTGAAATTTCAGCAGATTTTTGTGCTTGCCTGTGTTTTGGCAGCCTTGCTGGTATCTCCGGCCCTGGGCAAGGACAGCCAGATCCTTTCCGGGAATATGTTTGTTCGCTTCTACCAGGACCATATTTCAGGGGCTGACGGCAGCCGCTGCCCCATGTCTCCCTCATGTTCCGAATATGCAGCCCGGGCCCTTAAAAAGCACGGCCCGCTGCTGGGCTGGGTTATGGCATGTGACCGGATTTTGCGGTGCGGCAGAAATGAAGTCTCACTGGTCCCTGAAAAATGGATCAACGGCAGATCCCATGCATATGATCCAGTGTCAGCCAATGATTTCTGGTGGTTTGAAGAACCGTGAGAAAATTTTATTATGCCAGAATAAAACCAGTGACATGTTTTCTGGTATCTTGGGCTGCAGCAGGGCTGTTTTTTTTTGGCACTGCCATTTTGGCCCAGGCAGAGACACAGCAGCTTGTTATTTCACCGGACATGCAGTTTTCCTATGCAGACAGCCTCTACAAAAAAGCAGATTATGCCACTGCAGAAGTGGAATTCAAACGATTCATCCATTTTTTCCCAGGCGATCCCCGGACAATGGAGGCTGAATTCAAAATCGGCATGGCCCTGTTTTATCAGGAACGGTTCTATGATGCAGCCAGGCAGTTTGATGAAATAATCCGCAAAGAAAAACAAAACCCGTTCACCAGGGAAGCATATTTCATGCAGAGCAAAGCGTTTATCAGAATGGACAATTGGGGATATGCCCAGACAATACTGCATAATTTTTTAAAAATCACAGATGATCCTGATATCCAGGACCGCATTTATCTGGATCTGGCCAGGCTGCACATCCAGGCTTCCCGGCAGCCGGGCACAGATGAGCTCGATGATGCCCGGCGGTTTCTGGAACAGATCTCCCAGGCAAATGCAAAAAACCTGAAAGCAGCAGAGCTGGCTGCCCTGATCAAAGAAGCCCGCACTGCTCCACAAAAAAATCCTGTTCTGGCAGGTCTTTTTGCCATCATACCAGGGGGTGGCTTTTTTTATTGCGAACGGTACAAGGATGCGGTTGCTGCTTTCGGCCTCAATGCCGGGCTTATGCTTGCCGCCTATACAGCCTTTGACAATGGCAATCCAGCCCTGGGAGCAGTCATCGGTTTTGTGGAAACCGGATTTTACAGCGGCAGCATATACGGCGCTGTTTCTGCGGCCCACAAACATAACCATGTCCAAAGGGTGCGCATCCTCAATCGGGAATTCAACCTTGGCACCACCATCGACCCGGATCATCAGGGCGTTTTCTTTTCCTTAAACCACCGATTTTAGCCAGGAAGCCCCCACCATACGTTCACAGGTTTGGTGGCACGAGTAATCACAATACGGTATTGTCACGGCTGTTTTTTTTGTTGACAAGCGGGAAAAAGGGCTGTACACAGGATCAGCATAAAAAGCCAACAACCGGAACCGCAGAAATGAAAAACATGGCAGCACAGTTTATATTTGATTTTGGACGCTTCTTCTTTTTTAGGAGCGTTCATCCGGTGTAATGCTTTATTGACATAAGTGAAAAATAAAGCCCCGGGTGGACAGTATGAGCCACCCGGGGCTTTTTGGTTTTACAGGGCCCTGGAAACGTTTTCCAGGGCCTTTTTTGTAGGTATGAGGAATGAGTTATGAGGGGTGAGGGTAAAACCTAACACCTCATACCTCATCCCTCACACCACACACCTCAATCCTCACCCCTCAACAAGGAGACTGAACAATGAAACTTGTACTGAACCCGCAAATCCCCCCGGACCAGGAAGCCGGTATTCAAACCATGCTGGCCCAGGACGGGTGTGTCACCCGCACCATTACAGACAATGGCAGCCGTGTCATCGGCATCATCAAAAAAGGCACCAGAAATCCTGATAAATACCAGGACATTCCGGGCATTGACCGGGTTCTGCCGGTGTCCACGGCCCATAAACTGGTGAGCCGGGAATTTCAATCTGAAGATTCCCGGGTGGCCATCAACAATGTGGTGGTGGGAGGAGACCGCATTGTGGTCATTGCCGGCCCCTGTGCCGTGGAAAGCCTGGACCAGGCCATGACCATTGCAAAACAGGTGCGGCGCTACGGCGCGGTATTGTTCCGAGCCGGGGCATACAAGCCCCGGTCCTCCCCGTATTCCTTCCAGGGCCTGGAAGAAGAGGGCCTGAAAATCCTGGCACAGGTCAGGGAGGAAACCGGCCTGGGGGTGGTCACGGAGATGACCTCCCCCGACCAGGCGCCCTTGATGGAAAAATATGTGGATGCGGTGCAGATCGGTGCCAGGAACATGCAGAACTTTGAGCTGCTCAAATGTGTGGGGAAAATGGGTAAGCCCGTGGTGCTCAAGCGGGGCCTGGCCGCCACCATCCAGGAGTGGCTCATGTCTGCGGAATACATTGCCGCCGGCGGTAACACCGATATTATTTTATGTGAACGGGGCATCCGGACCTTTGAACCCTATACCCGCAATACCCTGGACCTGTCCGCCATTCCCGTGCTCAAGCAGCTCACCCACCTGCCCATTGTCATCGATCCCAGCCATGCCACCGGGATCAGGGAAAAGGTCAGTCCCATGGCCAGGGCAGCAGTGGCAGCAGGGGCAGATGCCCTGATGATCGAGGTGCACCATGACCCGGACCATGCGTTGTCCGACGGTCCCCAGAGCCTGTATCCGGAGCAGTTCGGCCGGCTGATGCGCGACATCTACACCATTGCCCCGGTGGTGGGCAAACAGCTGGATTTTGATTATCTGAAAAAAACCGCGCTGATCCATGAACTGGATGAAAAGGCTTCCAGGACCGCGGCCTTTATCGGAGAGTTCGGAGCCTACAGCCACAAGGCTGCCCAGGCATACTTCGGGGATGATATCACCCCGGTTCCCATGAAAGAATTTACCGATATTTTTGCAGCGGTTGCAGCGGGCAGGGCCGAGTACGGTGTGATTCCCCTGGAAAACTCTTTGTCCGGTTCCATCCATGAAAACTTTGACCTGCTCCAGGAGTATGATTTGAAAATCATAGGAGACATCACCATTCGTATCCAGCACGCCCTGATCGCCCACAAAGGGGCTGCCAAAGAGCAGATCACACAGGTGTTGGCCCCGCCCCCGGCCCTGGCCCAGTGCCGGAACTACCTGGCCCAGTATCCCTGGATGAGCCGGGTGCCGGTGGGTGCCACCTCCCGGGCGGTGAAGCAGGTCAAAGATTCCGGGGATAAAACCTGTGCCGCCATTGCCTCCACCATGGCGGCAGAGATTTTTGATATGGAAATACTGGATGAGTCCATCGAAGACAATCCCAGGAACTTCACCCGATTTGCCGTGATTGCAAAAGAATTTAAAGGCAGAAAAAAAGTGGCCAAAACCTCCATCATTTTTTCCACAGGCAACAAACCCGGTGCCCTGTTTGAAGTTATGAAGGTGTTCAACACATACGGGATCAACCTGGTGAAACTGGAGTCCAGGCCTATCCACGGCAAACCCTGGGAATATATGTTCTACGCAGACCTGGAGGCAGATATCCTGCACAAGGATCTGGCCTCCATGAAGCAAAGCCTGGAAGAAAACACAGAAACGTTCCGGGTGCTGGGGCGGTATTGATACGGTAACCTCATCCCTGCCGGATAGGCACAATGGTGATTTCAACCCGACGGTTCATTGCATGGTCAGAGGATATGGGGCGTGATTCTCCATATCCCTTTGCATTGATCCGCCGGGGCAGCACCCCGTTGCTGATCAGTTCGTTTTTAACGGCTTCTGCCCTTCTTTCCGAAAGGCGCTGGTTATATTCTTCCGATCCCCTGGTGTCGGTATGCCCGCCCACTTCGATGATGGTCTGGGGATATTTGTTCAGGACGTCGGAAATCCGTCGCAATTCTGCATAGGCCCCGGGCAGTAATGTGCTTTTGTCATAATCAAAAAAGGTTTCTCCTTTGAAGGTGGCCCGCAAAATATCCTGCTCCCTGTATATACTGGCGGATTCTGATGCGGCAATGGCATTGCGCAGATCCTGTTCCTGTTTGTCCATGTAGCGGCCCACCTGGTTACCTGCCAGACCGCCCAATGCCGCGCCCACTCCTGCGCCGATCAGGGTGGCTTCCGTATCCCTGCCAATGACCTGCCCAAGCACAGCGCCGAGGCCTGCACCGACCCCGGCGCCCACAGCGGTCCCCTGTTCCTGTTGGGTTCGCGTGGTGGCGCAGGAAAAAAGATTTACAAGCATGGCAATAACAATAATGGTAAGAAAACTTTTTTTCATTTCTTAAACCTCCCGGTCTTTTAATATACGGTTTTTTTTAATGCTGCTGGCACCCGATGATTCTGTAAAAAAATAAAAATTCACTGATATCCTGAAGCAGGTTTTCACCATCACACGGCTGACCAGTATGGTTTTTATTATCCTGATCTGGTCACATGGCTGCCGGGCCTGGCCTATGTGCGGTAGGGAGCGGGTTGTGGGTTTTACAGCCTGTTTCCGGCAGGGTATGGCGGTCAGCTGGTTTCCCCTGGAGTGTTGAAATCCCGGATGAAGATCTCCCAGAACGCAACGAACAGTGCGGCCAGCAAAGGTCCGATCACAAAGCCGTTGATGTTGAACAAAACAAATCCGCCAAGGGTTGACAGCAGCACCAGGTAGTCCGGCAGTTTGGTGTCCCTGCCCACCAGAAGGGGCCGCAGAAAATTATCCACAAGACCTATCACTCCTGCGCCGAATCCGATGAGAATAAGACTCTGTATCCAGCTGCCTGCAGCAAACAGATAGATTGCCACCGGTCCCCAGATCAGGCCGGCCCCCACCATGGGAATCAAAGACAAAACAGTCATGACAACACCCCACAGCAGTGCCGCCGGGATGCCCAGAATCCAGAAAATAATGCCCCCCAGGCTGCCCTGTACCACCGCCACCACCAGGTTGCCCTTTATTGTGGCACGGGTGACTTCGGCAAATTTTGAAAAAAGCAGGCGTTCGCGTTCATCTCCTAAAGGCAGGGCACGGGTCAGCTGGGCCACCAGATCAGATCCGTCCCGCAGCATGAAAAAGGCCAGATAGAGCATCAGCCCAAGGCTGACAATCCATTGTACGGCATCCTGCCCGAACTGTACCGCGTTCTGGGCGATGAACTGGCTGGCGGTAATGGCGGCACTGGATAATTGTGATTTAAAGGTATTTAAATCAATATTGAACCGTTCCATGAGAAGTTGTATGGCCGGAAATGCCTGGCGCACCTGTTCAATACGCTGTTCTATATTAATCTCTCCGCTTTCCAGTCGCTGGTAAAGGGCTGCCCCTTCCTGAAAAAAAGAAGCAAGTACAAAAAGGGTGGGAATGACGCCGATGGTTATGCACACCATCAATGTAGACAATGCAGCAAGGTTGGACCGATTCTTCCACAATTGTAAGAATCTTTGCTGAAGGGGATAAAACAGCAGACCAATGACGCAGGCCCAGAACACTGCAGCAAAAAAAGGTTTGAGCAGGTAAAAAAACATAGCCGTCACCAGGACAAGCAGGGCCAGAAAAGATCCTTGTTCCAGTTTTGTCATCAGGGGTATTTTCCGATCGTTGAGATTATGAAATGGTACCTTTTTTGTTTGTTTGATAAAAATCTATAAAAAATTAAGTATACATCAGATTCTGGAAACAGGCAAACGGGATTTTATGGGTGTAAATTATTCTTATTTCATATTTTTATGACCGCATATGGAACACGTACTATTATACGTATAATTGAAACACTTGTGCGACCGCATGTGGTTAAAAAAGATATGTATGCCGCTTATAAGGAAATGGCTGCTGATACCGTCAGGGAATCTGAGGCCCTGGAATGGGCAGAAGGTACCATGGGAGGTTTGGCTGATACAAAATTAAAGGGGAGGGTTCCTTTTGGGCGATGCCATATAGCCTGCCGCCACTGTGGCGCTGATGATGATAACCCCGCCGGCAAAGGTGTTGAAAGCCGGTATTTCATGAAGGATAAAAAACGCCAGGACAATGCCGTATACAGGTTCCAGCCCGGTGATGACCGAGGCGGTCTGGGCCCGGATCTGTTTAAGAGAGCTGATGAACAGGGTATGGGACAAAGCCGTGCACACCACGCCTAAAAAGATCAGGGCCGGCAGATCTCCCGAAGGCGGAGCAGGGGGATGGAGCAGAACAATGGGCAGAACCAGGCACAGGGCCGCAAAAGTATTCTGGAAAAAAGCCACTGCCACCGGATCCGATACCCGGGCGTTTTTGCGGTTCACCAGGGCCAGGACGGCAAAGGTGAGACCGGACAGGATGCCCAGCAACGCGCCAAATGTGGTTTGGTTGGAGAGATCGATGTCCGGCACTACGAGGCAGATACCGATAAATACCGCCGCTGCCGTATAAATATCCCGGCGGTTCAAGGCTTCCTTGAACACCACAGGTTCCATAAAGGTGACAAACAAAGGAAACGAAGAGAATGTCACCAGACCCACAGCCACGCTGGACACCTGGATGGACCAGAAAAACAGGACCCAGTGAACTGCCAGCAAAATTCCCTGAAGGATGAACAATCCCAGCATCTGAGGGCTGAATCCTGACAATCTGGTGCCGGATACGGCCCGGGCATACATTCCCAGGGCCACAGCCCCGAAAAAGGTTCTGCCCAAAACAATGTACAGCGGACCGGCAGCAATGAATTTGCCGAACAGCCCGGCCAGGCCGAACAAAAATACTGCACAGTGGATCCGGAATAAGGGATGCGTCACCAGAATGGGCATTTTCAGGGCCATGGCCGGAAACTGCTTACCGGGTCAGCTGGGCGTATTTGATGCGGGTCGGGGTTTCCATCTTGAGACCCAGGCGTTTTTTGCGGTCTTTTTCATAGTCGGTATAGGCCCCTTCAAACATCAGGGTCTCACTGTTACCTTCAAAAGCCAGGATATGGGTGGCGATGCGGTCTAAAAACCACCTGTCATGGCTGATGATCACAGCGCATCCGGCAAAGTTTTCCAATGCTTCTTCCAGGGCACGCATGGTATTGACATCCAGGTCATTGGTGGGTTCGTCCAGGAGCAGTACATTGGCCTGTTCCTGGAGTATGCAGGCCATGTGCACCCGGTTGCGCTCTCCGCCGGAGAGATCTTCCACTTTTTTCTGCTGGTCAGACCCGGAAAAATTGAATTTTCCCACATAGGCCCGGGCATTGATTTCGCGGTCACCAAGAAACAGGGTATCATTGCCTCCGGATATCACTTCATAAATGGTTTTTCCCGGATCCAGAGAATTGCGTTCCTGGTCCACGTAAGCCAGTTTCACACTTTGTCCCAGTTCGATTTTGCCTGCATCCGGTTTTTCTTTTCCGGTGATCATGTTGAACAAGGTGGTTTTGCCGGCACCGTTGGGGCCGACCACTCCCACAATGGCACCAGGGGGAAGGACAAAATTCATGTCTTTGACCAGCAGCTTGTCTTCAAAAGCCTTGGTTACATGCTCCGCCACAATGACCTTGTCCCCCAGTCGGGGTCCGGAGGGAATAAAGATTTCCATTTCCTTTTCCTGGTCTCTGGCATCTTTTTTGAGCAGGTCTTCATATGCCTTGATTCTGGCCTTGGATTTGGAGCGTCTGCCTTTGGGTGACATGTTGATCCATTCCAGCTCCCGCTGAAGGGTTTTCTGGCGTTTGCTGTCCCCTTTTTGTTCAATGGCCAGGCGCTGGTGTTTTTGTTCCAGCCAGGAGGAATAATTGCCTTTCCAGGGAATGCCTTCCCCCCGGTCCAGCTCCAGGATCCATCCCGCCACATTGTCCAGAAAATACCGGTCATGGGTTACGGCAATGATGGTGCCCTGGTACCGGTTTAAATGTTCTTCCAGCCAGGCCACGGATTCCGCATCCAGATGGTTGGTGGGTTCATCCAGCAAAAGGATGTCGGGTTTGGAAAGCAGAAGCCGGCACAGGGCCACCCTGCGCTTTTCACCTCCGGAAATCACGGCTACCCTGGTGTCTTCCGGGGGGCACCGCAGCGCATCCATGGCCATTTTCAACCGGGCATCCAGGTCCCAGGCATCCAAGTGGTCCAGCTGTTCCTGAATTTTTCCCTGGCGCTCGATGAGTCGGTCCATCTCATCATCTGACATGGGTTCGGCAAATGCTTCAGAGACCTTTTCATATTCCGCCAGCAGGTCCACGGTTTCCTGGACTCCTTCTTCCACCACTTCTCTGACGGTTTTTGCAGAATCCACCAGGGGTTCTTGTTCCAGAAACCCGATGGTATATCCTTTGGATAAAATGGTTTCACCGGAAAATTGCGTGTCTTTTCCTGCCATGATCTTCAACAGCGAGCTTTTTCCCGAGCCGTTGAGGCCCAGGACCCCGATTTTGGCCCCGTAAAAATAAGACAGGGAAATATCTTTAAGTACCTGGCGCTTGCCGTGAAACTTGCTTACATTGATCATGGAGTAAATAATTTTTTTGGTATCTTCTGTCATGTTTTTTCCCTTATCCTGTAACAGCAATGCATTCAATTTCCACCAGGGCATCTTTGGGCAGCCGGCCCACTTCAAAGGCGGATCTGGCAGGTTTATGTCCTGCCAGGGCTTTTTCATATACCGTGTTCATGCCGGCAAAGTCATCCATGGATGCCAGAAATACCGTGGCTTTCAGGATTTTGTCCAGACCGGAGCCTGCAGCTGCAAGCACGGCAGCCACATTTTTCATGACCTGTTCGGTCTGGGCTTCAATGGTATTTCCTGTGATTTCCATGGTTTCAGGATCCAGGGGGATCTGGCCGGAGGCGAACACCAGGTTTCCCTGGACAATGGCATGGCTGTATGGACCGATAGCGGCGGGTGCCGTGGGTGCGGTTATAATGTTCATTGTATCTCCTTAAAAATTATGTTTGGTTTGTTTTTTATCTTTCGGACTTTTGGTAGCCCCGCAGGGGTTTGTATTATTGCGGTTTTCATCTAAAAATGCTGTTTATCGCATGTCAAGCAGGCTTGTTTTATTGTGTTTTTTATCCACATTCTGTTCATACATGACAAAAAGTGCAATAACGCAAGCCTGACCCCACCTTGTTCAATGGTACTGGCTGATGACCGGCTCTTTGAGAATCAGCTCAATGGCCTGTTTTGCCGCCCCGGCCACCCGGGGAAAATTCTGATCGATTTTGGCGATCTGGCGCAGGTTTTCTGCGGTACGCAGGATCAGCCTTGCAAAATCGCCTTCCGCATAATCAGCTCCGGCCATAAGTTCTTCCCAGGGGGTGTCGTGGGCCCAGAAATACATGAGTAACGCCGGCTGGACAAAAAGGTTGGGCGCTGAAAAGCCACTGGACAGCAATTTCATGGCAAAGGGTTTCAATCCTTTTCTCACATCCAAAAAGCATTCCTTGAGCCGTTTGGGGAGGGTGCCTTCAAAAAGCAGGTCATCCTTGAATTCTTTTTCATTGACAAATGCCGCCATGATGGCCGCCAGCAGAGCCGGGTCCTGGTCCGGCAGAAGGTTGAGTCTGATGCCCTGGGCCACCAGCAACGGGGAGTCAATTCTGAGTTTTGAGGTCCACAGGCCGTCTTCTGTGAGGTTGCCGTCATCGGTGATAAAGCCTTCCTGGGCCATAAAAGCCATATGGGCCAGAAAATCGTTCCACAGGTGTGCCAGATCCAGGCCGAACCTTTTCCTGGCTGCTTTGGAGCGTTTTCTTCCCGCAGTGATGAGGTAGGAGGCAAATGAGTTGTCCAGCAGGGTACGGATCTGGTCAGGAGTATGGGAAAGCAGCAGGTTCAGTACCATGGAAAAATCAATTTTGATCTGGCTGTCCACATCCAGGGCAGGGGCATTTACCAGTGCGGCAATTTGTTTCAGATCCATGAATTTGCCCGGCAGCACCAGGGCGAATCCGACATTGTCCATGCCCCGGCGGCCGGCACGGCCGGCCATCTGCTGGAATTCACTGGGGGTCAGGGACTGGAAATCCACGCCGTTATACCGGTCGGAATTTAAAATCACCACAGACCGGGCCGGAAAATTTACCCCTGCGGCCACTGTGGAGGTGGCAAACATGGCATTGAGCAATCCTTTTGCCATCAGGGTTTCCACCACCACCTTCCATGCCGGCAGATGGCCGCTGTGGTGGGCGGCACACCCTTTACGTTCCAGATCCCGGCAGTGGGGATGCCCGCTCAGGTGGGAATTGCCCGCCACAAGTTCATCCAGGGTCTGCTTGAGGGCCGCTTTTTTTTTGGGGGTTTTGTTGAGCAGATCCGGGTTGCACAACCGCAGGGCCTGGTCGCATTCAGCCCGGGATTTTAAAAAAAAGATGGCAGGCAGCAGATCATATCTGTCCATGATGGCAAGGATTTGTCCAAAATCAGGCAGCCTTCCCGGTGGTGCCAGGACAGGTTGTTTTTTGCTGTTTGCATAGGCAAACACCTTGTCGTGGAGCTTGGGTGCGGGGCCGGGGGCTTTTTTCAGCAAAGGATACAGGGTGCCGGAGGGGTGCAGAAATATGGGATGCAGGGGAACGGGCCGCCGCTTGTTTTCCACAATGCAGCAGGGTCTGCCCCGGATGGCGGTCAGCCATCCGGCAATCTGGTCGGAATTGCCGATGGTGGCGGACAGCAAAAGCAAAGGTATGCGCACCGGCAGGTAGATCATGATCTCTTCCCATACCACCCCGCGTTCCGCGTCCCCGAGAAAATGGGCCTCATCCAGGATGATCAGGTCGCAGTTCAGGCTTTCTCCCGTGTGCATGGCATCATACAGCTGGTTTCTCAGGATTTCCGTGGTGCCGATGATGACAGCGGCATTTGTATTCTCTTTTATATCGCCGGTGAGTATCCCTACGTTCTCAGAACCGAACAACTGGGAAAACCGTGTATGGATGGAGTTGGTCAATGCCTTGAGCGGGGTGGCATACCAGATTCTGCCGTTTTTTTCCAGGGATTTTCTGGTCACTTCTTCGGCAATCCAGGTTTTGCCGGCACCAGTGGGGGCGGTCACCAGGCAGTCTGTTTCCTGGATGGCCCGGACGGCTTCCATCTGAAATGGATCCGGCACAAAAGGTTTGTCTTCAGGTACACCGATTTTTTCAAATATGCGTAAAAGCCCTTTGTCCGCACCAGGCTTCATGGGCGGTATGTTTTTTGGTTTTTGCCGGGATTTGTTTCCCCTGTGGTATCGGTTTGATTTCATATCGCATGATTGTAATCAATATCAGCCAATTGTGCAAGACCTGTTAGCGGCAGGAAAAATTAAGGGTTACATCCGCATTATACGGCATTTTTTAAGTTAAGTATTTTGGCTTGTGATGATTCCAATATGGAATCGCGAAGAAAAGCACTTGCCTCTAATATTTCTATGCCGATCAACTCACCATTTTCATTCAACTCGGCTGTGATATTTGGGCTCAGCTCAATGCTGTCAGCTTCTTTCTCCTCAGAGATAACTATGTGCAGGATATCTTTATCGTTAAAGTATGTCATTTTTGTTTTATCCATATATAAACCTCCCTGTTTTAAGTCGGAAATTAATCTGTTGTCGCGTTGTTGCATGAATTGTGATAGGTGTTATTTCACTTCCATGTTTCTCATATGGAATTATTACCAGTCTTTCACCGTGTTTGCCTACGACAATTACGCGTTGGGTCGTTGTATCGAAGTATCTTTCCCCAGCGTGCCGGAATATATTTTCAATCTTTGAAAGTTCAAACCCCCCTTAATTCGGCTCTGTATTTCATATATTCAGTCCATACAATAACAGAATTTTCAGGGTTTGCCATATTCCCTCCAAATTTTTATACGTATTATACCCTATATCGTCCATTTCAGGGTAATATTATTTTTTGGATAACATCTCTTTGTCCATTTCTGCCCGGGCCGGCTGCCGCAGATAACAAGCAGTAGCACCCCCCTATGGTGTCATCTCATAAGCGTCTTTCAGGGCCATGACATGGTTTTCCCAGATCCGGTTGAACCGGTCGGTGTCTGTGACCGGTTTTTTAATCATTGCCATGCAAAAATCCATCTGGGCTTTGGTGGTGCCGGGTCTGGCATACAGTTTCAAGGCGAATTCACTGAAGTCTCTGATCATGACATCAAAGATCTGTTCCAGTAGATCCGGATCGATTTTGTCCATGTGATATTTTTCAATGATAAGCTGGCCGTAAGCCACCAGGGTGAACAATTCTCCCAGATACAGCAGAAAATCCATGTTCTTTGTCTGGTCCCCGTCCGGGGTGGCTTTCATGAGCATCCGGGCCAGCTGGTCGATCTGCTCTTTAAAGACATTAACATTGGGCAGGTCCACACTGTCATAGGCCAGGTGATAATCATGGAACTGGATTTTGCCCAGGCCTTTTGTTGCTCCCTGGTTGAACAAAAATGTATCACATGCCGGATCATCGCGCCGGGGGATTTCCGGAAACGTACCGGGGTTGAAAAAATAGTTTGCCATGAACTTGATGATCAACGCCATGTTCACATGGACCGTTCCTTCCAGCTTGGGCAAAGACCTGATATCTGTGGCTGCCATCTCAAAATAGGTGTCTTTTTCAAATCCTCTTGCCGCAATCACATCCCAGATCAGGTTGATGACATTTTCGCCTTCACAGGTGACCTTCATTTTTACCATGGGGTTGTAGAGCAGATACCGCCGGTCATCGGGCGATGCACACCGGAAATAATCAGCCGCTCTCAGGGAAAAGATCTTCATGGCAGCCAGACGGACATAGGCATCCACGAACAGCCGGCGTATATGGGGAAAATCGGTGACCCATCTGCCGTACAGGTTCCGGCCGGCCGCATGGTTGAGACCTTCATAAAACGCATGGGTACAGATACCGATGGATGCCCAGCCCAGGTTGAATTTTCCCACGTTGATGGTATTCAGGGCGCTGTCCCAGGCAGCCCGGCCTGTGGACATGATATCCGCATCGGTCACAGGATATCCGTTCAGGGCATATTCTGCCACATATCCTTCCCAGTCCACCACGTTCTGGACCAGTTCATAATTGTCATGGGCAGGATCTGCCGCAAAAAATACATATTCATCGGTTTCCGAGTTTTTGCCGAAGGTGGACACAATGCCGGCCTGGTTGGCATTGCCGATATAATATTTGCCGCCGTCAGCCACATATTGTCCCTCCCCCAGGAAGGTCAATGCCATGTCCGAGGCGTAAAGATCTGCTCCATGGTCTTTTTCAGACAAACCAAAGGCAAAGATATGTCCCTCTTTTAACAGGTGCGCGGTTTTTTCCTTGAGCTGCTCATTTTCCCCCATCCAGATGGGTCCCAGTCCCAGGATGGATACCTGCCAGGCATACCAGTGGGCCAGGTTATAAAAGCTTAAGATTTCATTGAAATCACAGATCCTTCTGGTATCCCACCGGGCGTTTTCATTGTCTTTGGCATATTTTTCCGGGGTGAGCAGGGTGGCAAAAATCTGATTTTCCTTTAAAAAATCCAGAAAATCCTGGTACCAGACCCGTTGGTGAAAATCTGATTTTAACCGGTTTTTCCCCCGGGTTTCAAAATATGCAATGGTTTTTTTCATGATCTGCCTGGAGGCCGGGTCCAGGTGGTCATAGGTGGCTGTCTTTGGATTGAATAAAATCATGCGTTGGTTCCTTTATCCGGTTGTATGCAACTTATTTTAATGTAACCCGGCCCAGCCGGTGCATGGCCAGGCCGGAGCCCACAATGAGCAGACCTCCGGCAAAAAGATGCCAGGAGACCGGTTCCATAAGAAAAACAATACCCACCACAGCCGTAAAAATGGTTTCACTGGACATGTAGGCGGCCCCTTCAAAACCCCTGCAGAAGAAAAACCCCTGGTTCATGAGCAGCTGGGCTGCAACAGATACTGCGATAATTCCTCCGATCATGGCCCATTCAACAGCAGAAGCGGGAACGATCGGGTGGGAGAGGCAATAGGGAAGGGTGGCCAAAGTGCCCATGATGCAGAAATAAAAATAGATGATCACCGGGCCGTTGTGTTCCCGCAAAGACCGGATAATGGTGACCGTGAATCCGGCCAGCAGCGCCCCGATAATGGCCATGGCCTGGCCCAGGGCATTGGCGGACAGCCGGAAATCAAACAGAATGGCCACCCCTGCCAGAAGCACGGCAATGCAGGCTATCTGCAGATTGTTCACCTGTTCTTTGTATATGATGAACCCGAACAGGGCGGCAAAGGCAGGATAGGAATAAAACAGCACCACTGCGGTGGACATGGGCAGGGTGCGCAGGGCAGACACCACAAAAAAAAAGGCCAGAGATCCGGCACAGCCCCTGAGTATCAGCAGCGGGATTTTGTGTCCTTTAAAGGGATTTTTTCTGCGGCTGAACACGGTTGTCAGCACAAGGATCCCGCCAAAGCAGCGGATAAACCCCAGATGCCAGACCGTGTAATGCTCCGGCATCAGTTTGACCAAGGTGGACATGAGGGTAAAAAAAAGGGCGGCAGACAGCATGAACAAAGGTCCGGCGATCCGGGCATCCATGAGAACGGTGCGGGTTGTGGATGGTTGCATATGTGAGGGTCCTTGATATTCATGGTTCCGGCCAATTGTGTAAAATAGACCCGGCACCCATATCTGTCAAACAGAATTTTAACAACCCCGGGGTTTGGGAACCTATGGATTTTTTCAGTGGATACCTCCGGAAAATGGTGTTATGTTTAAGTACTGTTAAATTTAAGGTAAAATTCAATTAAAATATTTGCAAAACTCCGCATATTTATACCAAAAGGGGCTGTATGGATATAACCCGGTTCAGATTCAAAACATTGCAGGCAAGACTGCTGATACTTTTGTTGATTCCCGTGGTGGTGATTCTCCTGCTGGGAGGGGTGGCAAGTTTCTGGTATGCCAGGGGCATCATGCTGGACCAGTGGAATGAATCCGCCGTGGTAAAGCTTCAGCGGGCTGCCCATTATATTGAAATGAGACTGCTCAAACCGGTGGATCTGCTCAATGCCCTGTTCCAGGCATCCGACGGGGATGCCTCCATTATTTCGCCGGAACAGGTAACCGGTTTTCTGCAGTTCATGGAGGGAGTGGTGTCTGTAGAATATGAACCGCTCCGGTCACCACAATCCACCAGGGAAAGGGGAATGCCGGATATGGGGTATATGGACCGGATGAATGCTGATATGCAGTGGGGCATGCGGTTTTTCCGGTCCAAAATCGCCAGTGTGTCCGGGCCCCGATACCAGGCAGGCAAAGACGGCCAGACCGTGACCATGCGCATCACCCTGTCCGGCCCTTCAGAAGAGATTCTGGGGCATCTTGCCATTCGCATGCAGTTTGATTATCTGCTCAAGGATATCCTTGCACTGGGATGGTGGCAGAGTGACATGGCCTGTATTGTGGATGAAACCGGCACCTATATGGCCCACACCAACATGACCATGGCAGACCGCAGGTCTCTTGGCGGATCTGACGATCCCCTGGAACAGGCGATTTTGAAAAAAATGGATTCCCAATCTTTTGGAACGGTAACTTCACAAGGCCATCCCCCTGATATGGTGGCCGGTTTCTACAAACTTGATCAGGTACCATGGACCATTATCATGTTTGCAGACGGTGAAAAAATTTTAGGCCCCATTGTGACCTACAGAAATGTCCTTGCTTTCGGCATTTTTGTGCTGGCAGTCCTGGTGCTGATATTGATCCGGTTTCACATGTGCCGGATGGTGGGCCAGATCCAGCAGCTGTCCACCAAAGCGGAAGAGGTGGCAGACGGTGATTACGGAGCACCCATACCCGTGGAAAGCCGCGATGAAATCGGACAGCTGGTGGAAAGTTTCAATGACATGGTCAAAGGACTGGAGGAACGCGATCATATCCGCAACAGCTTTGGCCGGTACGTGGACCCTGAATTTGCCAGAACCCTGATGAAGCATCCGGAAGCGGGCCAGCTGGGGGGAAGCCGGCGCAAAGCGGTGATGCTCATGTCAGACATCAGAGGGTTTACCAGTCTGTCTGAAAACCTGGACCCTGAGTTGATTGTTGCCCTTTTGAACCAGTATTTTTCTCATATGATTGAGATCATCCAGAGCCACCACGGCATTATTGTGGATTTTTACGGAGATGCCATTCTGGTGTTTTTTGACCCCCTTGATGAACCGCTTCAGGATACTGCCTGGCGGGCGGTCCGGTGTGCGTTTGCCATGCAGGAAAAGATGCCCGGGGTAAACCGGGAATTAAAGGAGCAAGACCTGCCGGATCTTGCCATGGGCATCGGCATTCATTCCGGCCAGGTGGTGGTGGGAAATATCGGATCCCGCACCCGTACCAAATACGGGGTAGTGGGCCCGGCTGTCAATGTTACCAGCCGGATACAGGCCCGAGCAGAAAAAAGACAGATCATTGTCTCCGAATCTGTGCTGGAAAAGGTGAAACACCGGGTTTCGGTGATTGATTCTACTGAGGTTGATCTTAAGGGAGTGGACCAGTCCATGACCTTGTATGTGATTGAACCGGACTGACCCTGGCACCGGCGGACGAAATTTTGCCGGCAGCATAGGAGCCCCGAAAGATCAATCCATACCATATTCTTTCAGTTTCTTGTGGAGAGTCTTGCGGTTGATTCCGAGCCTGCGGGCGGTTTCGCTCTTGTTTCCTTTGCAGGTTTGCAGGGTGGCCAGAACCGCTTCCCTCTCTACCTCCTCCAGGGAGCGGTTGGCTGTCATCTGCGGTGGTGGGGGCACCCAGTGATTTTCACCGGCGTATGCTTCCGTGATGGTCGAGGGCAGTTCTTTTTCTGTAATGTGTTCATCCAGCAGAAGAATCACAGCACGTTCGATGGTGTTTTCCAGCTCCCGGACATTGCCCGGCCACATGTGTTTGAGCAGCATATCCATGGCCATAGGAGAAAACCCCGTAACCTGCCTGTGATTTTTGTCTGCATATTTTTTCAAAAAATGATGGGCCAGCAGCGGGATATCATCCTGACGCTCTCTGAGCGGCGGTATTTGGAGCATGACAACGTTCAACCGGTAAAAGAGATCTTCCCGGAAACTACCAGCTGCAACATCTTTTTCAAGATCCCGGTTGGTGGCAGTCAATATCCGCACATCCACCCCGATCGTCTCTTCACCGCCGACCCTTTGTATCTCCTTTTCCTGGATCACCCGCAGCAGCTTGGCCTGCATGGCCAAGCTCATTTCCCCGATT
>JAABUB010000032.1 GCA_011389575.1 Desulfotignum sp.
CCTTCCTCGTTCATGATTTTCGATGCGCTGACACTCACCGGAACCACTGTTCCCTCGACAAATTCGCACGCCATCTCTTTTTCAACAATGGTTTCCCCGCGGTCCAAAGATGCCTTTAATGCCCAGAAATCATATGGCAGCACTGCATCCGGTGCCTCCCCTCGGGCCCGGGACAGATCAAGTCCGGTGATGCGCTCGGCAGCAGTGTTGAAAAATGCGATTTTCCCATTTTTGTCCGTGGCGATTAACCCCACAGGAAGACTGGCCACCACCTGGTTGGCCACCGCACTGGTATCTTGAAGAGAGCGCCTGGCAGACCGATAGTTCTGCAGCCAGAACAAGGAGATGAATCCGGCCATTCCCAGAATGACCAGGACCCCGGATATGATCACCGTGTTGCGGACATCCTCCAGACGCGCGTCCTCAAACGGGCGGGGATCCAGGCCAACCATCATGACCGTATTTTTGCCGGCAGTTGTCCCGGTAAAGTTCCAGTTATTATCCACTCCCATGCCATGCTCTGGCATCATCCGGCCCATGCGGCGGCGCATCCGGTCGGTTTGGTCGGTCCGGTCGGTTATGGGCCGGAAATACCGGGACACTTCGAATACCTCCTGCCGGTTGTCAATGCGTTTCAATCGCCAGTTGACCGCCTCTGGTGAATCCGGTTGGATTTTTGGCAAACCTGGATCCATCCGGGTGCCGATCAGGTCATGTTTGCTGCTGGCCAGAATCAGCCCCTCCTGATCTGCCACGGTGATATAAAGGATATCGGAAAGCTGGGCGGTTTCATCGATCAGGGTCTGGACCTGCTGGCCGCCCCACATCATCCCCATCATCCCGGTCCGGGCACCGGCTTCCACCGCCTGGATAACAGCGGCCCCCTTTTCACTCAGGATCCGGGACATGTATTTTTTTTCCCGGCTGTAGTTCTGATAGGCCAGCACCACTGCGACAACCAACAAGATTCCCACCGATCCAATGATCACCCAGGGAGATGTATTCAGGCCGATCCGGTTTTGATAAGATCTTTCAGGGCGCATGATGTTTTCTTTTTTTTGCATGAAGATCTATTACCACATAATTGGGTATTTTGGCAACAGGTCGTTGTGTCTGAACAAAAAAATCGGGTAATATGGCCCCACTCTACCCGGACCTTTCTTTCAAAAAACCTGGGATGTTTAATCTTTAATAAAAATATTCTATTTAATTTCAGATAGATATGTTTTTTATTGATCCAGTGGCACACAATTTGGTTATACATATAACCAACGGCACACATGGTGCCATAACGCATAAAGCAAAAACACACAACGGAGGGAAACACCATGAAAAAGACTATGTTGACACTTGCGGCAATATCACTGATCATGCTGATCGGAACCCAGGCGTTTGCCCGTTACTGGGATGGCTATTGGGGCGGTCCCATGGGCGGGCCGATGGCCGGAAGTTACGACGGCCAGTATCAGGGGTTTTACGACAACACTGCACAGCTCAGGCAGGACCTTGCCGCCAGGCAGGGCGAGTACAACGCACTGCTGGCAACGTCCAATCCTGATCCCAAGCGGACCGCTGAGCTGGGTCGTGAAATTGCAGCCCTGCACGACCAGTTGCGGGCCCAGGCACGCTCTTATGATCTTCCTGCCCAAAACTATGCCGGTCATCACAGCCGTATGGGCATGGGCGGAACCGGACGTGGTTGTTGGTAGCCACACTACTTCCACAGGAATGAGACGGCCGGATTTAAACCGGCTGTCTCATCCTGAACCTAAAAAAAAGGAGGATTGATCATGTGGGGCTGTGATTATGGACCTATGTCAGGCAGCTGGTGGGGCAGTTTTTTCCCGGGAAGTTTATTTTCCTTGCTTTTATGGGGTTTGGTAATATTATTAATAGTGTTTCTCGCGATCCGGATCTTCAAGACCCAGACGCGTGAGCCGCGGTGGCCGGCACAGGACCGTTTCGACTCAGAGGAGATCTTGAAGGCACGATTTGCAAAGGGGGAGATTTCACAGGAAGAATTTTTCAAAATGAGACAAACGCTCTCCCGTCCATAAACGATCTAAAATCGAAAGGAAGTATCGGCATGAAGTCAAAAGAAAAAAATTCAGCTGACGAATCTCAGAGATCGACGGATGAGAAGATGGCCGAGGACGGGCAAGATGCCCTGACAAAATATTTCGATGGCATGGGAACCGCCACCGCCAGGATCATCATCCACCGGAACATGGATGATGACCAATGGGAAAAATACGGCCTGAGGGATTTGAAAAACACAGGGCGTTATTATCTTGCCAAAATTGTTGAAAAAGATGGCAGGGTTATCGATGAAATTCTGGTCGACAAGCAATCCGGAACAATCCAGTCACTGCGGGGGCAAATCGATTCCGGAGAGTTGAAACGATAATGGTTTGGGAAGCTCATGATATGACAAAAACATGCAAGACCACACTTAAGGTTGGAGATGTGCTCAACAATAAATGGGTCATCCTCGGCTTTATTGACAAGGGTGGGATGGGTGAGGTCTATCGTGCGCACCAAAGCAACCTGAATCGTGATGTCGCGATCAAGGTCGTTTCACAGGAGTGGCTCGAATCCATTGACGAGGATGACGAAGAGATCGAAACACTGGTCCAGCGATTCAGGCGGGAAGTCCAGGCCATGGCCCAGATTCGCCACCCCAATATCCTGCAGGTTTTCGACCATGATTCCATCATTGTAAAAAAATGTGACCAGGATACATCCATTGAGTACATCGCTATGGAATACATCCCGGGCGGGTCTCTTAGAGACACCATGTCTGAAGAAGGATTCTATCCGGAAGAGGATCTTATCAAAACGTGGGTGAAACGCTATTTTTTCCCTGTGCTGGCGGGGGTGATGGCACTGCACGATAACGGCATCGTGCACCGTGACCTCAAGCCGGAAAATATCCTCATGGACCAGGACACGCCCAAAATAGCTGATTTCGGCCTGGCACGTTCGAGCAGGCTGAAACCGGTCACCCAGTCCATGGATGTGAAAGGTTCGCCTCATTATATGTCTCCGGAACATTTTTTCGATTTCAAAAGGGCTGATCAGCGCGCCGATGTTTATTCCCTGGGCAAAATGCTTTTTGAAGCGGTTGCAGGCAAGATCACCTCCGGGAAGACGCCCTTTAAACGCGCAAAGCTTGCCAAAGCCGAATCCCCTTTTTTTCAAGAGCTGGACCGAATCATTCAAATGGCCACGGCCGAGAGCAGAGAGGAACGAACAAAATCGGTTCGAGACCTGCTAGGGCAACTTGAACGCGTCATCCATGGGCCAGAATTTCAAAAAAAGACAGAAAAACCATCCGGACCATATTTCGCCTCTTCCCTTTTTTTAAAACCGAAATGGATATGGACAGGCATCATTGTTTCGGTGTTATCGGTCTTGTCGATGACCATCTGGCATCTGATGGGTGAACCCGGTTTGCGACTGCAAAAAAATGCCACATCGATATCCCCGGGCCAACAGAAAATGATATCAGGGCCGGGGAACGGGACTAAAAAGGCGGTTACAAAAGAAGTCTCCTTCGCGGCTGAACACGTTGGCAAACAGCACCTCATTCAAGGAGGAGCATTAACAATTCCCAATTACGTGGATGGGAACAGTGAACGATCGGTTCAGGTCGATCCTTTTTATATGGACGAGTTCTTCGTTACAAATCAGCAGTTTGTCGATTTTTTGAATAACAACCTTTCAGAAATCAGCATAGATAGCGACGTGGTGAAAGGCAGTGGGACAAACTGGTTTTTGTTGGGAGAGGTGCGTTCGGGGTACGAACCGATCGTTTACCGCAACAAGGAATTCCATATAAGCGATCCAGCCTGGGCATCCAGCCCCGTCCTTCGCATTACCGGTTATGGGGCTTCGGCTTTTGCACAATATTTTGGCAGACGCTTACCGACACAAGTGGAAATGCTCTTTGCCATGGTCAAGGGGAAGGACAACTCGAAGGTGGACGCGGACCCGGCAACAGATGTGAGTGTGCCGCAAGTGGAAGGCATGATGGGTATGATGCAGATGATGGGAGATTCGCAAAACGAAATGGAAAATTTGTCGGAACAAGAACGGGACAGCACATCTCCTGAAAGATATCAGAGCGCAAAAGACAGCGTGGAACCGATGGGCTCCGATTTTTTACTGTCCGCCGCGTCTTTTTCACCGAACCTGTTAGGTATAAAGGGGCTGAACCATGAAATCGGTGAATGGGTTTCCAAAGAGGAGCAAAGCCGGCCATCCGGGGATGAATCAAAAACAGGTCGCTATGCGGTTATCGGAGGGGTAGAGGGGGCGCCAAAGGATAACGATTCTTTGCCATCTGTGGTTGAGCGGTTCCCCTGGGAGGGATTTGAGGAAATTAGTTTTAGAACAGTTGAAAGCGCCGCTGTTGGCGATTCAGCAAAATGAGGGGTGTTGGATTATGAAATTAGCGGTTCTGTCCGATATCCACGGCAACCTGGAAGCGTTTGTCCAGTCACTGGATGACATGAAAGATCAAAAAATTGATGGCATTGTAAACCTTGGTGATGCCGTCGGGTATGGTCCGCAACCCGAAGAAGTCCTTAACTTGCTGGAAAAAAAGGGCATACCAAATATCCTCGGCAATCATGAACTGGCCGTGCTGGATAAGAAAAACAGTGATAATTTTTCACCCCCTGCGTTACGCGCTCTGGAACAGACCTTGAAATATGTAACCGCTGCATCCATGCGTTATCTGAAAAATCTTCCGACATACCGAAAGATCGAAGGCGCCCTCATGGTGCATGGCTGTCCGCCTGATTCACCGACAGATTACCTGAACCACATGAGCCGTTCGGAAATCAGGGAGATCTTTATAGAAACCGATTTCAACATTGCATTTGTCGGGCACACCCACCGCATGATGCTCGCAGGGTATGATGGAAAGGATCTCCGGTTCGATCCAATGCAGGAGGATACCGTTCAACTCAAGTCAAAATACCGGTATATCGTCAATGTCGGCGCAGTCGGCCAGCCCCGAGATGGTGATCCGCGTGCCAAATATGTGATATGGGACAGCGATCGGAAAATACTCCAAATCAGACGCGTTGGTTACAACGTAGACCGGGTGATCGCTTTGATAAAGGAACGGGGCTTTCTCCGACGGGATGCGGAACGGCTCTTACCGGGGATATACCCGATAGGCGGAAAATTTATAAATTGGCAGCTCCGGACTGATAATCAAATAAAAATGTTGAAGAAAGGAGAAAAATATTGGCTAAAACTCTCTTGGCATATGCCTCCCTGCTGTTTGGAATGATCTTTTTCGGAACCGGAACACCGACGGCTAAAATCGTTACCTCCGGCTTCCCCCTTTTTCTCGCGCCATTTTTGCGTTTACTGGCTGCAGCGGTCTTAACCACCCCGATTTTGGTGCTGTATTGGCGTGACCTGCGGCAAATCGATAGACGCAGTTGGCTGTATATAATCGGTATCGGCGCGGTTGGGCTGGTCGCTTTCAGCCTCTTTTTGCTTACAGGCATGAAGATGGTAAACGGGGTAATGGGGGCAATGGTCATGAGCTTGAGTCCGGCAGCCGTTGCAATAGGTGCTGCCGTGTTTTTCGATGACGACCTGGGTTGGCGCAAAATTATGGCAGTCATTTTTTCAGTGATTGGGGTTCTTATCATCAACACGTCGGGCAAATCCATACAGGCCTCGGGCCTTTTTGACCTAATCGTGGGCAGTTTGCTGGTTTTCGGGGCAGTTTGCAGTGCTACAGTCTATTCACTGTTTGCAAAGAAAGTGTCGGGTGATGTCAGACCAGTCGTTCTTGTGCCTTTGGCGGGGTGGGTTGCGGTTCTGTTATTTGCAGTTCCGGGAATCTACCAGGCCGGCAGTTTTGACTTTTCAACCCCGACGACGCAACAGTGGATAGCACTGTTTTGGTGGGGTATCGGTCCCTTTGGAATCGGAACGATGCTCTGGTTCCTCGGTCTAAAAGTGGTTAGGGCCAGCACTGCATCAGGCTTCATGGGAGCCATGCCGGCCAGCGGTCTGCTTGTATCATACTTTTGGCTTGGCGATCAATTTTACTGGATACATCTCGTAGGGTTTGCGTTGATTCTTGGGGGCATCGGTATGGTAACCTGGGCGCACTGGCTTAATGAGAAAGAAGCCAAACGCAAGCAGCAAGAATATACGCCATACCATGCCTGCCCTTGTTGATGATACACATGGGGCTGGTGGAAATATTTATTCTCGGATGGCTGACTGGTGCTACCATTGCAAGTATTTACAATTTTGGGCTTGATAGACAAAAGAGGAAGGCAGAATCCTCCGAAATTCAGCAAGGGTCTTGTTAGAGGGCTTTGTTCCGAACTCTGATGTGAGGGAAAACAGCTTAAATAAGGGGAAGATTTATGGCAAAAAATCCGGTTTGCGGTATGGAGATAGGCGACAAACAGGCTCGGCAAAAAAGCCTCTACAGGGGGGAAACGTATTCTTTCTGTAGCAAGGACTGCAAGGTGAAATTTGAGAGCAATCCTGAAAAATATTCGAATGTGCCGGAAGATGATGTCTCGGAAACACGGCTGGACCTTTACAGTCTGATTGAAACTGCCAAGGCCAACGGCCTTGAACCCTATTGGTATCTGAAATATCTTTTTGAAAACTTACCTGAGGCTATGACAGCCGATGAGTTTACGGTTCTGATGCCGCAAAAAGTTGACAAGAACATGCTTGCAGGACCCGCCGCTTAAATTTTATCTGATTCTTATACGCTTTGATAGGTGCGGTTAATTAACCGCTTACCTCTTCACGTGGGGAGTTACTGCTGCAGATGTCTACGCTTCGGGTTTCAGTGGTGGTGTGCATGTGATTCCTCCTGATCAGATTGTCTGGCCCCTGCCGACCTTTTCAGGAAGATCTGCCCGCCGATTGCAATGACGATCATCGTGACAACGGCAACACCAATTACAAAGGGGTCGGAATTCAGCTTGACCCAGACAAAACCTCCGAGGGCGAGCAAATCGAGAAAAATGGCCGTGGACGGCACCCATGCCCTGGCCTCAACCTCCTCGCGGAGATAGCGAATGACGCCCCAATGAATGGCAATGTCCATGATCAGGTAAAACACGATACCCAGCGCCGCAATCCGGGAGAGGTCAAAGAATGCGGTCAGGATCAGGCCGAGAACCACGGTATAGACCAGGGTATGCTTTTGGATGCTTCCGGGCATACCAAAATGGCTGTGGGGCACCAGTTTCATTTCGGTCAGCATGGCAAGCATTCTGGACACGGCAAAAATGCTGGCCAGAATGCCGCCGGCGGTGGCCATTATGGCAATGGCCACCGTGAACCAAACGCCGTAGTCGCCCAATGCCGGCCGGGCGGCGGCAGCAAGGGAGTAGTTCCGTGTCTCGATGATTTCGGCAAGCGAAAGATTACTCGCAACGGCAAAGCCGACCAGGGTGTAGATCACAACGCAGGCTGCGATGGACATCATGATGGCACGACCAACATTGCGATGCGGGTCTTTCACCTCCGAGCCACTGTTGGTAATCGTTGTAAAGCCCTTGAACGCCAGTATTCCGAGGGCGGTCGCACCAAGGAAACTGCCAACGTCACCGGCCTCTCCAGCGCGGGAGAAGTCGATGGGAATGCTGTCGGCAATCCAGACACCCACCAGCCCAAAAATCAGAATGCCCCCGATTTTCAAAATACCGATGAACGAGGCGACCTTTTCGATACGGCGGTTGCCCATCAGATTAATTACAAAAGCCGCCAGGATGAGTGCCACCCCGAGAATGGGCACCATACGACCACTCTCATCTCCCCCGAAAAGCTGCATGGTATAGGCGCCGAACGTGCGGGCAAGAAAGCTTTGGGCGATCACCATCGAAAAATACATCAGTAACGCATTAAAGGCCGTCGGCAACCGGTTTCCGTAGGCCTTGTGCAGATACATGCCGATGCCACCGGCGGACGGATAGGCATTTGAAATCTTGATGTAGGAATAGGCGCTAAAGGAAACGATCACGGCAGCGGCCAGAAACGCCAGCGGGAAGAGAACACCGGTCATCTGCGCCATCTGCCCGGTCAGCGCAAAGATGCCGGCGCCTATCATGACCCCGGTTCCCAGCATGACCGTCCCAGCTAACGTCAAGCTACCTTCTTGGTACTGCGTCGTTCTGTCTTCTTCCTTAGGCATGAAACCTCCGGCTGTTTATAAGTTCAATATACAGCAAACATGATGCCAACACCCTGACGGTCCGACTGAAAATTAGTGTATACTATTGTAATATTAAGACTTTTACATATCAATGTGTACGATGAAAGAGATTACGTCAAGGTATGCGGGTGGGGATGTGGTCAAATAATACCAAAGGGGTCAAATAATACCTCATTTGTCCGACCAGTATGATATGGTGGGGTGAAATTGGTCAACATCCGTGGGTTGGGACAAATAAGACCTCCCGAATTATGTTTCCATATTGTATGATATTTTTTGCCCCTGACCTCCATTGATGAAGCATGTATCTGCATCAGATCATAGATGAATCCGTGTTAAGCTCAGAAAAGAATCTTTACAGCTCTTTTTTTGTCAACTGCCCAATATTTAGACAATGCCATCCAATCTGTATAAAATTTATACAGATTGGATGGGTGTGCCATATCAGATTTTTTCTTTTGTTTATGTTTTTTTAGTATGCAGTTATAAAGCTAACCTTCTGTTTTAATGATTATTTCTTCTTGAAACCTCAAATTTTTTATCATGGAAAACAGCTGTGGCATACCCGTTGCAATTCATAAAAACAACAGTAATGCAGTGATCATTAAACAATCGTCCTCTATACCGGTAAACCATACATGAAAAAGGAGAAAAAAATGAAGATAAAAATAGTGTTCATCATCTTGGGAGTGCTTGCAATCGGGTTTTCCATGAACGCGTATGCAATGATGGGAGGCGGCCGGACCCAGTCCGGTCAGACGCAGCATATGCATGACAACAGCCAGAGATATCATACGGATCAGGAATATCACAATAACGGCAGGGAACAGTATCGCCCTGACCATGGCAATCATATGGATGGTGAAAGCAGGTATGGCCAGGAGCATTTTATGGACGATGATTCCTTTTACCATAATGACAGCCACCCGATCGATCATGGGGACAATGGATATGACGGTCACAATACAGAAGACATGCATGACAATGGCCCACAAGGCCATTAGGTCAAAAACCGGGCCCCAGGGCCTAAAATGATTTTAAAGGCAAATCTAAGGAGGGGAAAATGGTTGTTTTCAGAAAAGACGCTGCAATTATGAATAACACATTGAAGGTTGTGATGATTGCCTTAATGGCGGTGATCTGGGCAGCTGGCATGGCCCAGGCAGGGTACAAATTTAAAATTAATGAAGCAGTAAAGGCAGAGATTGGTTTCTGGACCCAGGCCTGGTATCAATATGCGGAAGACGCCAGTGACAGCGATGGAGACGGGGTACTTGATACAGATGTAAATGATTTTATGATACGAAGGGCCTATTTCAGCATCAGCGGTGAGGCCACACCATATCTGGGATTTTTTACACACATTGCTGCCGACCGCATCGGTCAGGATAATCTGGATGATTCATCACTGGGCCTTGGAAGCGGTGTCGCATTCAGAGATATTTGGGTCACACTGAAACCATCTGATATGCTGAAGATACAAGTGGGGCGGATGTATATTCCGTTTACGCGAAATTATGGCACCACCTCGACCAAAGCCCTGTTGACAACAGATCTTGACTGGACCCAGGGCGGCGTCAGAGGCAATATCTTTTACCCCAGCAAGGTTGGCCGCGATGATGGTGTCACATTTTGGGGCAATCTGATGGAGGGGAAGTTCCAATACCGGTTCATGATTGCCGAAGGGGTGGAGAACACCACCCAGAATCCGGATGATAACCTGAGATTTGCCGGAAGGGTCAGTTTCAACCTGTTTGATCCTGAGACAGGCTGGTTCAATCAGGGCACCTATCTGGGAAAGAAACAGGTTCTTGCATTCGGCCTGGGCGCAGACACCCAAGAGCTTGAATTTGGTGCCCGAACAGATGATTATTTTGCCTGGACAGCGGATATCCATTATGACCAGCCGTTGAGCAACGGGGGAGCCCTGACTGCCGAAGCTGCCTACATCAACATTGATAAAGGGGTAAACAGTATAAAATACACCCAGTTTGCACCAGGGGATGACGGGTCAATTGTTTCTGTGAAAGCAGGGTATCTTTTCCCCGGCCGAATCGGGATAGGACAGGTACAGCCTTTTGCCCACTATGAACTTATCAATGTGGATGAAACAAACAAAGACGATACACAGGTATATGGTCTGGGATTGAATTACTTTTTCAAGGGACATGCAAATAAATTGAGCATTGATCTTTCATCAGTTGATCAGGAAACAGCAACAACATCTGCACAGGATCATTTGGTTTTCACAATCCAGCTGGCAGCCGGGTTCTAAAGTCCATTTTAACAGCCACCCACGTAAGCGGGCGGCCTGATATCTGTTTTATCTGCAAAATTGATTTTAATAATGAGGGTACAACCCCAACAATAAGGAAAAATACCATGTCACAAACCACAAAAGACAATATCGGAAAAAAAATCTTCAGGTCTGCTGCCGTTGTAGTGGTTCTGGTCACAGTGGCTGTTCTGGTGACATCCTGTGCCGGGCCGCGGTATGGAAGGGGCCATCATCACTATATGGATGATAATATTGTTCAACCATGACGGTCTGATAAAATTTGGGCAAGATCCAGATGGTATTTTTTGATCTTGTTGTTTAATGTCGTTCGGGTGATGTGCAGTAATTTTGCCGCCTTGGTCTTGTTCCCCCCGGTCTGCTTCAGGGTCTCTGTCAGGGCCATGGTTTCAATGTCATCAAGGGATCTGCCGCAGAGCTCAGGCAGGGGATTTGGGGGATCGTCATTCGGTCTGTAGTTTTCCATCACAGTCGCCGGCAGGTCTTTTTCCGAGATATATTGCCCCATGGACAGGATAACCGCCCTTTCAACGGCATTTTCAAGTTCTCTGACATTGCCGGGCCATGGATGTTTTATCATGGCATCCATGGCCACGGGCGTGAATCCTTTGAACTGTTTTCTGTTTTTTTGTGCGTACAGAGATAAAAAATTCTGGGCAAGCAGGGGGATATCCTCTTTTCTGTCTTTTAATGAAGGGATTTTGATATTGATAACGTTCAGGCGGTAAAACAGATCTTCTCTGAACCGACCGTGCTTCACTTCCTGTTTCAGGTTTTTGTTTGTGGCGACAATAATTCTGACATCGATCCGGATCGCTTTGTCATTTCCTATCCTTTGAATCTCTCTTTCCTGAATGGTGCGCAGCAGCTTGACCTGCATGGACAAAGGGATTTCTCCTATCTCATCTAAAAAAATGGTACCTTTGTCTGCATGGAGAAACAGGCCGTCCCGTCTTTTGTCCGCCCCGGTGAAAGCCCCTTTTTCATGTCCGAACAGTTCTGATTCCAGAAGCGTTTCATTCAACGCAGCACAATTAATGGAGATCAGCTTGTTTTTATTTCTGGCGCTGTGATCATGAATGGCTTTGGCAAACAGTTCTTTTCCGGTTCCGCTTTCGCCGGTAATCAGGATGGTGGCATCTGTGGGCGCCGCAATTTTTGCCGTTTCCATCACTTTTTTCAAGGCAGGACTGGAACCTGTAATGCGGGAAAAACCGGTATTTAATGATATTTTTTTTTTCAGGTCGGCATTTTCACGGGTCAGCTGCAGATGACTCATTGCCCTGTCAATGGTGATTTTAAGGTCATCAAAATTCAAGGGTTTGGTAAGATAATCATAGGCACCAAGCTTCATCGCCTCCACTGCTTTATTCACTGAAGAATACGCTGTCATGATGATAATGGGTATGGCAGGATTGAACTCTTTTATTTTCTGCAACGCTTCCATCCCCCCGATATTTGCCATTCTCACATCCATGAGCACCAGATCATAGGGCGTTTTTTTTACCACGCTGATGGCATCTTTGCCGTCGGTTACACTGTGTATTGAATGACCTATGCTTTTTAATACGGTTTCAAGCATGGACAGATGCGCTGTGTCATCATCAACGATCAAAATTTTACCTGTCATGGTAATATCCTCTGTTGTTTTTTAAGCGGTATTGAAACGAAAAATGTGGTTCCCTTCCCCTGGATACTTTCAAACCAGATGGTGCCGTTATGACCTTCGATTATTTTGTGGACAATGGCCAGTCCCAGTCCGGTCCCCTTTTTTTTGGTTGTAAAATAGGGATTGAATACAGCGGCCTGGTCATCGGGTAAAATCCCTTCCCCGGTATCTGAGACAGCAAAAAGAACGGCATTCTCTTTCACCCGGACACCCACTGTCAGGTCTCCGCCATGTTTCATGGCCTGGATGGCATTAATATAAAGATTCAGCAGAACCTGGCTGAACCGATCCGGATCGAGATTGAGTTTGAGAAGCGGGGCATCGATTTTTTCCTTTACCCGGATGCCGGCGCTTTCGGCCTCATGCCGGATAATGCGCAATGAGTTTTTGATAAATTGATCCAATTGTGTGGGGTATAATTTTACGTCAGCCGGCCGTGCAAATTCAAGCAGTTCAGATATTACCCGGTCTACTCTGTCAATCTCTTGAACCATTAACCGGGCCGCTTTTTTATTTTCACTGGTATCTTCAAACAGGCTGCCGAAAAAACCGGCATACCCCTTGATGGAACTTAAGGGGTTTCTGACTTCATGGGCAATGCCCGAGGCCAGTGTTCCCAGCGCGGCAAGCCTTTCTTTTCTTCTGATTTTCAGCTCCAGTGCCCGGATCTGGCTCAAATCTTTTAGAATAAAGAGAAATCCTATGAAATCACCGGCCTGGTCGAAAATATTTGTAACCATCACGGAAATGGGGGTTGGACCTGATTTTTCCGAGTTGACAACGATCTCTTTTTCCATGCCTTTTTTGTTGGCATCGGCAATCGTATGCAGATGCCAGATCTCTTCGGGAAGAACGTCACCGGCTGTTTTGTCAGTTACCCCGGAAATATTGATTTCCAGAAGAGAACAGGCGGTATCATTCATATACCGGATGTGCCGGCCCTTATCCACAATGATGACTCCCATGGGAAGGCTGGCAATGGTTTCAGCGGCAAAAGCTCTTGTGTCCTGGAGCAGTCTGCGGGAACGGATGACTTTGCGAGACCAGAACAACGAAATAATTCCGGCCAGCCCCACGAGAAAAACAATGGAGATCATCACAATGTTGTGGTGCAGGTCTTCGGTAACAGCCTGGTCAAAAGGGTATACGTCCATCCCGATGAATATCATGGATCTAATTTCATCATCGATGCCCGGGGACAGGGGCATCATCTGCCTCTCAGTCTGGAATCTTTGTTTTTTGACAATTTCCGAAGATATGGGAAGAAAAGATTTATACACTTCAAAGTATCGTGTGTTATTTTCTTTTTCAACAATCCGCCATCCCTGTTCGGTTGATGCTGTTATCTGATTTTTAAATGCCGTGTCGTCGATCTGTGAGCCGATCTTTTTCCGATCATTGTGGGCCAGGATTTTTCCGGATGCGTCAACCAGAAACATATAATAAATATCCGAATGGGATGCAGTTTCTTCCAGCATCTTCTGCAAAAAAGGAAGATTGCGCGGCACCTCGCCGGTTCCGACATCTGCCTCAAAAGACGCTATCCATACCTCTCCTTTTTCCATTAAATGGCTGCCAATATGCTGTTTTTCCCTGTTGTACATAATAACGGTCTGAAAAAGGATAATCACCATAAGTACCGAACTGATCCCAATGGTGATCCATGGGGAGGCAGCAACCATAAATTGGTTTGTTTTGTTGAAATTCATTCTTTGCAATTTCCTGGAAGTGATTAAAAAATAACCAATGTCATCCGCTCAATTGTCCAGATATTAATCATTTCATATGATTGTGCAACCGGCTTGTGCGGGTCAGGATAAGAAATAATTCAATCGTTTCATTCATTATAACATGTTATAAAAAAAGATAACCATGTGGCACGGTCATTGCAAAATAGTATTTTTGTTAAGAATAAATGAAACCGTTTGAAATAACCGGATAAATATTTCAGGAGAAAAAAATGTGGGGATGTAATTTCATTGGGTCAGGCATTGGGCATTGGGGATTTGGTGGTGGAATCATCGGATTCGGTTTCACACTGTTACTCGTCGTCCTGGTTGGCCTTGTTTTGCTCCAATTGTATAAATCCGGCAGAAAACACGCACAGCGTTCCGATACAATGGATTCTTTGAAAATTCTGAAATTACGATATGCCAAAGGGGAAATCTCGGAACCGGAATACCTGAAAATGCGGGAAATTCTGTGCAATAATGATACATCCAGGTGACGGCATTTTGTTATGGAAATCAAAAAAATAAAAAAATACAGAATACTGCAAAGTTGAAAGGTGTGGAAGGGTCAAAAACACTTCGTGCAATCGAAACCATTTATACGTCAGGGAAATGACAATGAAACAGTTCTTTATCCGATCGATTTTTCTGTGTTTTGGTATCCTGGTGTTTTGTCAGAACAACGCCCGGGCAGAAGAACAAAAAGATCTGACAAAACTGGCATCCAGTCTGTCAGCAACCATAAGATTGTCAGATCTGCTTACCTATGCCTATTTGTCCAGTCCGGCCATCACTGCGTCCAAAAAATCCTGGCAGACGTTTATTGAAAATTACAGGATCGGCAAAAGCTATCCAGATCCCCAGCTGGCCGCCACCTATTTCCCCCGGCCCATTGAAACCCGGCTTGGCCCCCAGGACTGGAGTCTGACCCTGTCCCAGGTGATTCCTTTTCCGGGCACCTTGTCCCAAAAGGCCAGGGTGCTGGAGGCAGACGTCACAATCTCCAGGCTCAAGGTGGATAAAACCGTTAAAGCCATTGTCACGGAGGTGTCTTCTTCATTTTACGAACTGGTGTATATCCAGAAAGCCATTGATGTGGCCCGGGCCAACCTGGATCTGAATCAAAAAATGCTGCAGATCAGCCAAAATGCCTATGCAGACGATAAAGCCCTGTTTTACGATGTATCCAAGTCCCGGGCCCAGACCGCCCAGATACAATATGACATCCTGTTGCTTCAGGAGCTGGAAAAAACAGAAAAAACAAAGCTCAATACTCTGCTGAATCGGCCCCCGGATGCCGCACTGGGACATGCGGCAGGCACCCTGCCCCAAAAGGTGGTGTATTCTTTGGACGAGGTGTATGACCTTGCCATGCTGCACCAGGAAGATATCCTCATGGCAGAGGAAAACGTGCACAAATCGGAACAGGCCATGCAGCTGACCCGATTGGAAACCCTGCCGTCGTTCAGAGTGGGCCTGTTTTATGCCGCAATCGGTGACCCGGATGTGGCAAATCCGCCGCCGGATGCCGGTGATGATGCTGTGGGGGTGCAGTTCGGCATCAACCTTCCCTTGTGGTTTGGTAAAAATCAAAGCCGGACAGCACAGGCCCTGGCAGAAAAAGAAAAAGCACAGGCAGAGAAAACCAACACTGCCAACAAAGTCAAAGCCGGGATCAGCCGCCTGTGGTTCAAGCTGGAAAATGCCGAACGGCTGATAATCCTGTATGAAAAAAATCTGCTTCCCCAGGCGGTCTCTGCTGTACAGACGGCAGAGACCTGGTTCAAGCAGGGCCAGGGCAGTTTTGCCGATTTTCTGGAAATCCAGGCAACTGCCTACAATTTTCAATTGTCTCTTGAACGGGCCAAAGCTGATTACGCCAAAACCCTGGTACTGCTGGAGCAGGCAGCCGGTGCTATCCTGGATGCGAAAATCACGCCAGACACAGGAGAAAAAAAGCCATGAAAATACAAATTTCAATCCTGACAATACTGGTGCTTTTTTTTGTTTCTGTTTGCTTTGCAGATTACGGCACCATGAAAAAGGAACTGGAAGACTACCGGCCCCGGGACAGCTTTGCCATTCGGCCATCATCCGATATTCTGGAGCAGAAAAGCGATTCCCGTGAGGCAATGTTGTCTGTTGACGAATCACAGATACAAATCCTCAAACAAGAATATGAAAAAAATCTGTATGGACCCGTTGACGATGCCGTGACAATGGGGGTGGATGAAAAAATCCTCGCCCGGTTGTCTCCAACAGGTGATGACCCTGAGGCCGCAGCAGAGCTCATCAGGCAGAAGATCAATCTGAAAGAGATCAAAGCCATTGCAGCCCTGCGAAATACGGATATCAAGGCTGCCAGAAAAAAGGTCCTGGCAGAGATCCAGTCCTTTGACCAGGTCACGCACTTAGATGACAGCCTGCAACAGTATGCTGCATTCACCGCTGCCCTCAACAACAGGGTCGGGCCTCTGAAAACAAAGGATTCCATCAAGGCAGAACATCCGTTTCCCGGCCTTGTTGCCCTCAAGGGCCGCATCGTCCAAAGCCAGGTGGACATGCTGGTGGAGCAGATGAAAATTGCCGGCAAACAGGTGCTCCAGGATGTTGACAATGCCTATTGGGAGCTTGCATATACCACCCGGTCCATCCGGATCATCCATGAGACCATGGCTGCATTCGACCGGCTTCTGGATGTGGCTGCATCCCTGTATAAAAGTGGCAGAACCAGTTACCAGGATGTGATCAAGGTAACCATAAAAATAGAAGAACTTAACGAAGATCTGGTCACCCTGGAAAATAAAGCAGATAATGGTAAAATCCGGCTGCTTGAACTGATGGACCTTCCGGCAGATACACGTATGGGGCCGGTGAAAACAGCGTCTCTGCCCGAAACAATTCCCGTGCCAGAAAAATTGTTACCCATTGCCAGGGACCATCGCCAGGAACTGGCCGCCATCCGGTTTCAGATCAGCAAACTGCAGTCCATGGTGGAGATGGCTGAATTAATGAAGCAGTCATCGTTTACCCTGGGATTGTCCTATTTTGAAGCCGACCATGTCAATACAGCCGGCACTGATGCCCCGCAGCAGGCATTTGCCGAAAAAACCATGGCATCCATGAAAAACAACCAGCCGGTGAAACCCTGGTATGGCTTGGACAGCCCCTGGTTACAGCAGACAAGGCAGACACTGGCAGGTCTTGAACATACCCTGGTTGCCAGAGAAAATGCCACAGACCGCATGGTGTACAATGCCTGGTTCAAAACAGACAAAAACCTGCGGGAGCTGGATTTGTATCAAAACCGGATACTGCCTCTGACAAAGTCTGCACTGGATGTGTCCACCAGGGAATATGAGACCGGGTCAATTCCCTTTTCCCAGGCAATCGGGTCCTATACAGACTGGCTGAACGTGAAACTGACCATTGCGCAAAAGACAAAAGACTTAGGTGTCTCTTTTGCCGCCCTTGAAACGGTTGTAGGTACAAACTTATAAACACACAACACTACAAGCCCGGCTGAGCAAGGTGCCGGCCCGGCGGACAACGCAAGCATATAGCTGGACAACGCAAGCGTATAAAAGTTGTTTAATGGAAAATTCAGGGAGAAACGATTTATCATGAATATCAAATCAACCCTGCTGGTTATTATTTTGACGGCACTGATAACAGGCACAGCGGTATTTTTTATAATGACCACCATTGGACCGACATCCTCTGAGAGCAGTAATGCCTTGTCTGAACAAAATGGCGATGCTGTGTCAAAAGAGCGGGAAATCATCTACTGGAAAGCCCCCATGGACCCCACGGAGATCTATGACGAGCCGGGCAAAAGCAAGATGGGCATGGACCTTGTGCCGGTGTATGCTGATGAGGTTTCCGAAGATGAAGACACAACAGAAAGGAAAATCGTATACTGGAAAGCGCCCATGGATCCCACAGAGATCTATGATGAACCCGGAAAAAGCAAGATGGGCATGGATCTTGTGCCGGTGTATGAAGATGAGGTAAAGGGCGGGGTGGATATTAAAATAAATCCGGTGGTGGAACAGAACATGGGCCTTAAAATCAAACCCGTTGAACAGGGCCCTTTGAATCATGTCATCAAAACCTATGGTCATGTGACCTTTGATGAAACCAGGACCGGTATTGTCAGTCCCAAAACCGCAGGGTGGGTTGAAACCCTTTATGCCGACTATACCGGGTTTGTTATTGAAAAGGGCGATCCCCTTTTTGCCATGTATTCTCCGTCCCTGCTGGCATCCCAGGAGGAATATCTGTCAGCCTATAAAAATTTTCAGGCACGCAAAACCCCCTTGAACAAGGATCTGCTGGAATCAGCCAAAAAAAGACTGGCATACTATGACATTGCAGACCAGGACATCGCTTTTCTGGAACAGACCGGGCAGGTCCGCAAAACCCTGGCCATCCGGTCCCGATTTAAAGGGGTGGTGACCCATAAAAACGTGATTGAAGGGGCATATGTCAAAGCCGGGGAGAGCCTGTTCACCATAGCGGATCTGTCCACGGTGTGGGTGGAAGCCCATATCTTTGAATATGAGCAGAACCTGGTGTATGAAGGGCAGACCGTTGAAATGACCCTGTCCTACAATCCGGAAAAGGTGTACACGGGAAAAATTGCCTATATTTTTCCCTATCTGCAGCCCAAAACCCGGGATGTGGTCATCAGGGTCATCTTTGACAATACAGCGGGTGACCTGAAACCGGACATGTTTGCAAATATAAAAATCAATACCAGCGGGGATGCAGCCGGGCTGATTATTCCCTCCCAGGCGGTGATCCACTCCGGAGAAAAACAGCTGGTGTTTGTGGCCCAAGGCAATGGCCGGTTCACCCCCCGAAAGATCACCACCGGTGTCCATCTGGAGGAGGGAAGGGTCCAGGTGCTGACCGGCCTGGCGCAAGGAGAGGATGTCGTGGTATCCGGTCAGTTCCTGCTGGATTCTGAATCCCGGCTCAAAGAGGCGATCCAGAAGATGATCTCATCCAAATCCGGCACTGCAAAAGAAAAAAAGGAACCATCCCAAAATGATGGGGACAGTTTTTTTGAAGAGATGGAAGATGGCACAGAATCCGGGGATGATTTTTTCCAGGACATGGAAGATGACACAGAGTCCGGAGATGACTTTTTCCAGGATATGGAATAACAGACAGGGGATGCTGCGATGATAGACAAGATAATTGAATGGTCTGTACACAACAAATTCATGGTGGTTCTGGCAACTTTTTTTGTCATTGCCGGGGGTATCCTGGCCATGGTCAACACGCCTCTGGATGCCATCCCTGATCTGTCCGACGTGCAGGTTATTATCTATACGGAATATCCGGGCCAGGCTCCCCAGGTGGTGGAGGACCAGGTCACCTATCCCTTGACAACCGCCATGCTCAGCGTGCCGTTTGCCAAAGTTGTCAGGGGGTATTCCTTTTTCGGTTATTCTTTTGTCTACCTGATATTTGAAGACGGCACCGATATCTACTGGGCCAGGTCCCGGGTGATGGAGTACTTAAATTTTGTGTCCGGCCGCCTGCCTGCAGGGGTGACCCCCAGTCTCGGGCCGGATGCCACAGGGGTGGGGTGGGTATATGAATATGTTCTCCAGGACACCACAGGAAACACAGATCTTGCAGAACTCAGATCGCTCCAGGACTGGTTTGTGCGCTATGAGCTCACCGCGGTTCCCGGTGTTTCAGAGGTGGCCAGCATCGGCGGATTTGTCAAACAGTACCAGGTGGAGGTGGATCCCAACAAACTGGCATCCTATGGTATCTCCATCCGGAAAATCAAAAACGCCATCCAGCAGTCCAATGCAGATGTGGGAGGCAAGCTCATTGAAATGGGAGAAACCGAATTCATGGTCCGGGGCCTGGGATACATCTCTTCTCTGGAAGACATCAGACAGATTGTTGTGTCCTTTGATGGCAAAGGCACCCCGATTCTGCTGGGGGATATTGCCAATATCCAGATTGGTCCGGAGCTGCGGCGGGGCATTCTGGAATGGAACGGGGAAGGGGAGACCGTGGGCGGCATCGTGGTCATGCGGTACGGGGAAAACGCCCTGGAGGTGATCAAACGGGTCAAGGAAAAACTTGCAGACCTGGAAAAGGGGCTGCCCGAGGGGGTGGAGATCCTCACAGGGTATGACCGGTCCGCCTTGATCCAGCGGGCCGTGGATACCCTTAAAACCAAACTCACCGAGGAGATGATCGTGGTGGCCCTGGTGTGCATCATTTTTCTGTTGCATTTCAGGTCGGCATTTGTGGCCATCTTTACCCTGCCTGTGGGCATCTTGATGTCATTTCTGATCATGTATCCGTTCAATGTCAATGCCAACATCATGAGCCTGGGGGGCATTGCCATTGCCATCGGCGTGATGGTGGATGCCTCCATCGTGATGGTGGAAAACGCCCACAAACATTTAGGGCGGGACCGGGGTAAAAAAAGCCATACCCAGATCATTTTAGATGCCTCAAAAGAGGTGGGACCGGCCCTGTTTTTCAGTCTGCTGATCATCACGGTCTCTTTTTTACCGGTATTCTCCCTCATGGAGCAGTCCGGCCGGCTTTTCAAACCCCTGGCCTACACCAAGACCACGGCCATGGCAGCCTCTTCTGTTCTGGCCATCACCATTATCCCGGTGCTCATGATATTTTTTGTCAGGGAACACCCCATTGATCCGGCCCTGCCAAAAAAAGCAAAGGCAAAAATCTGGGTTCCGGCCCTGGCAGGACCGCCCCTGGCGGTTGTGTGTGCCGGCCTTGCAGGCGTGCCCCTGCCGGATATCAGCCTGGTACTGGCCCTGGGACTTTCCGTGTTTTTTGGCATCTGCCTGTTTCCCCAGAAAATCATTGCTGAAAAAAACAATCCTTTGAACCGGTTTCTGATCTGGGTCTATCTGCCTGCGATCAAATGGGTGCTGCAATGGCGCAAAATAACCATATTGGTTGCAGTGGCCGCCATTGCAGTTACCTGGTACCCCATGACCCGGGTGGGCAGCGAATTCATGCCGCCTTTGAATGAAGGGGATCTTTTGTACATGCCCACCACGCTGCCCGGTATTTCCATCACCAAGGCCAAAGAGCTTCTCCAGCAGACAGACAAGATCATTCAGCGGTTTCCGGAAGTCAAAACCACCCTGGGAAAGATCGGCCGGGCGGAAACATCCACGGACCCGGCCCCGTTGTCCATGATCGAGACTGTGATCACGCTTCGGCCCCAGGTGGAATATGACATCATTGAAATCCCCCGGTTTTTTTCCAGCTGGCCGGGATGGCTGAAACAACCGTTCACCTGGATCTGGCCGGAGCGAAAGAACGGCAAGGTGCTGCATGAATGGCGCAAAAAGCAGATCGACAGGTTCTATGCCGGATGGCCGGGCTGGCTTGCTGCCCCGTTTGAATGGATACTGCCTGAAGAGCGCTATATCACCATGCAGGAACTGATCGATGATCTGGATGAAGCGGTGAAGTTCCCGGGGGTGACCAATGCCTGGACCATGCCCATCAAGACCCGTATCGACATGCTGTCCACCGGCATCAAAACACCGGTGGGAATCAAGGTCCTGGGACCGGATCTTTCGACCCTGGCCGATCTGGGGAAACAGATCGAAAGCCTGCTCAGGGATAAAAAAGGGACCTTGTCCGTTTTTTCCGAACGGGTCACCGGCGGCAACTACCTGGATTTTACCATTAACAGAAAAGAGATCGCCCGGTACGGGTTAACGGTGCAGGATGTCCAGGACATTATCAAGACCGCCATCGGCGGGATGAATGTCACCTATACTGTGGAGGGCCTGGAACGGTATCCTGTCAATCTGCGGTACAACCGGGAGTTCCGGGACAATCTCCACATGATACGCCGGGTGTTTGTGCCCACCCCGAGCGGTGCCCAGGTGCCTCTGACCCAGCTGGCCGATATTGCCGTAAAAAAAGGCCCGGCCGGCATAAAGAGTGAAAATTCCAAAAGAAGTGCCTGGGTGTTTGTGGATATCAAAGGAATGGATCTGGGCACCTATGTAAAGCAGGCCCGGCAGCTGGTGGATGAAAACATCGATCTGCCGTCAGGGTATTCCCTTGTCTGGTCCGGTCAGTATGAATATATGGAAAAGGCGAAAAAAACCCTGCGCCTTATTATTCCAGCCACCCTGCTGGTGATATTCATCCTGCTGTATATACATTTTGGCAACCTTACAGAGGTGGTCATTGTGATGGCCAGCCTGCCGTTTTCTTTGATCGGGGGGTTCTGGCTGATCTATCTTTTGGGATACAACATGTCTGTGGCCGTGGGGGTGGGGTTTATCGCTCTGGCCGGACTGGCTACGGAAACCGGGATTGTGATGCTGGTGTATCTGGACGAGGTGTTCCGACGTCGGACTGCCGCCGGGCAGATGACCACAGTGTCCGACCTGCATCCCGCCATTGTGGAAGGGGCGGTGGAGCGGGTCCGGCCCTTGATCATGACCGTAGCTACCACCCTGATAGGTCTTTTGCCCATCATGTACGGCAGCGGGGCCGGCTCCCAGATAATGAAGCGCATTGCAGCACCCATGGTGGGGGGACTTGTGTCTTCCGCCGTCATGACGTTGATCATCATCCCGGTGATTTACTTTTTGTGGAAAACCCGGGAAATTAATAAAAACAACAATATGTAAGAAAGGATCTATCCCATGAAAAAAATATCATTAACAATTATTTGTCTTGTTACCCTGGCAGCTGTCCTGGTTTTCTTTTCAAGCACTGCTTCTGCAATGGAGGACAGCCATGATATGGATTCATCAGACAGAATCGGAGAGCTTTTCCATGAATCCATGCAAAACGGGTATATGCTGTCCTATTATCTGATGGACCTGCGGGACCAGGGCGATGACAAGGCTGCTGACCATTCCTCAGGGGGCCATGCTTCCCATGGACAAAAACAGATGGATAAACCCCATCACATCATGGTGTATATCATGGACCAAAACCATGAACCTGTGACGGAAGCCAAAGTGGGGTTTCTGATTAAAAACGATGCCAATGAAACCCAGAAAATCATGGCCATGTACATGAGCAAAGGGTTTGGCATCACTGCTGACATGAAGGCAAAAGGGATGTATGAGATCGCGGTCAAGGCGGTGGTTGACGACGTTACCCTGATGGACCGGTTTAGCCATGAGATGCAGTAGCCGGGTACCGGTGTGATGGAAATCCCATTTTCATTGACATATTTCTATGAACACAGCATTTTGTTGATATGGTTATGATTGTATGGAATCATCCTGGCTGGAATGGAACAACAGAGATAAAAGAAAAGGTGACATGCTTTATTATCGGAAAATGGGATCAGGGCCGCCGGTGATTCTGGTCCACGGCCTGCTGGGGTCCTGTGCCACCATGGGAACGCTGGCAAAGGGGCTGGCCCGAAAGTTTGAAGTGCTGGCCGTCGATTTGAGAAATCATGGCAGCTCTTTTCATGCCGCCACCATGACGTACAAGGAGATGGCCCGGGACCTGGCAGGGTTCATGGATGAAAAAAAACTGGTGTCTGCCTGTGTGGCCGGACATTCCATGGGGGGGAAATGCGCCATGCAGCTGGCCATGGATTTTCCTGACAGGGTGGACCGTCTGGCAGTACTGGACATGGCCCCAAAGGCATATGAACCTTTGTGGAAACCCTATATCCGGGCCATGCTGGATCTGGATTTGTCACAGATAACCAGGCGGGACAAGGCTGACCAGCAGCTGGCATCGGCCATTCCAGACAGGGATTTGAGAACATTTTTTCTCCAGAATTTGAGAACTTCCGGCGATAACACCTTTTTTTGGCGGTCCAATCTTGCAGAAATCCTGGCATCCCAGGATGATATCAGTGCCAGGATATCCGGCAGACCATATCCCAAAGAAACCCTGTTCATCAGAGGAGAAAAATCCGATTTTATCCAGGATACAGACTGGGATGAGATCAAAAGTCTGTTCCCAGAGGCCATGATCAAGACCATTGCCGGGGCGGGTCATCTGGTGCATATGGAACATAAGGACCTGGTCACCGAACTGCTGGCTGCATTTTTTCAGGAAAAATCCCGGTCTTTCAATAACGGCCATGCCCTGTCGGATACAACATAATCATGAAAGAATTCGGTGGGTTCTCCAGTTCTTTCATATAAAAAATATGGTAAAAGGAAAGTGCAATATGGTGCTGCAGATCACCCCTGATATTCAGATTCCTGACAATGAAATTGTGTTGGAAGCCATCCGTGCCCAGGGGGCAGGAGGGCAGCATGTCAACAAGGTTGCAAGTGCTATCCACCTGCGGTTTGATATCGCAGCCTCCAGCCTGCCCGAGGAGGTAAAAACAAGGCTTTTTGCATTCCGGGACCAGCGGATTTCCAAGGAGGGCACCATTGTCATCAAAGCCCAGCAGTTCCGCAGCCAGGAGAAAAACAAGGAAGATGCACTGAAACGGCTTAAAAAACTGGTTCTCCAGGCCATGTCCCGGCCCAAAAAACGCAAACCCACCCGTGTGTCAAAAAGAGCCCAGAAAAAGCGCCTGGACAAAAAAACCAAAAGGGGCTATGTGAAGCGGCTGCGCAAACCTGTATCACCGGAAGACTGAGAAATGATTGACCTGATTTTTTTGGAGCCGGGGCGCACCGCATCCTTATGTGGAAGCAATCTCCACAAAACAGGCTGGCCAGATCTCTATACCGCATCCAGCACCTGTCTGACCCTTGCGGCCAGTCCGTTGACGCTGAAGGGCTTCTGGATGAACTGGACATCTTGTTCCAGAATGCCGTGATGGGCAATGACATTGGATGTGTATCCTGACATGTACAACACCTTTATGCCGGGATGGGTTTTGCTGACTTTCAGGTAAAGATCTTTTCCGTTCATGCCCGGCATGACAACATCGGTGAGCATCATGTGAATTTTTCCCTCATGACCGGAGACTGTTTCCAAAGCCTTTTCGCCATTGGCTGCAACAAGCACCTTATAGCCTTTGTTTTTCAAAACAGTATGGGCCAGCTCCCGCACCTGTTCATTGTCTTCCACCAGCAGAATTGTTTCAGTGCCGGCAAGATTGTTTTCTTTGTCTCCTGTGGCAACCGGTTTCATTTCCCTATCCTGTGCAAGGGGCAGGTAAATTTTAAAGGTTGTTCCTTTTTCAGGCTCGGAATACACCCAGACGTTTCCGCCGTGCTGTTTAACAATGCCGTATACCGTGGCAAGCCCCAGTCCCGTGCCCTGGTCTCCTTTGGTGGAAAAAAAGGGTTCAAATATGTTTTTGCAGGTCTGCTCATCCATGCCGGATCCGGTATCACTGACAGCCAGCAGGGCATAATTACCCGGCACAACCCCCTGGCGGGATTGTGCATAGGATGCATCCAGCTCCATCCGGCTGCTTTCTATGGTAAGATATCCCCCATCAGGCATGGCATCTGCGGCATTCACCACCAGGTTCATTACCACCTGTTCCAGCTGGCCGATATCTGCCATCACAATCTGGGGTTCGGCAGACAATGCCAGGGTGATGTGAATGTTTTCCCGGATGGTGCGCTGCAGCAGGGGCTGGAAATTTTTCACTGCCTGGTTGATATCCACGGGCTTGACCGCAAGGGTTTGTTTCCGGCTGAAAGCCAGCAGCTGGCGCACCAGATCCCGGGCACGCAGCCCTGCCTGTAAAACCGAATTTACCGATTTCTGCTGATTTTCTGTTATCCCGGGATCTGTAAGCAGCAACTCACTGTAACCTAAGATGGGGGACAGCAGATTGTTCAAATCATGGGCAACACCCCCGGCCAGGCGGCCGATGGACTCCATTTTCTGAATCTGCCGGTATTGCTCCTCCATCCGGTCTTTTTCTTTTTGCATCTGTTTGTAGTCGGACAGGTCCAGATCAATAGAGAACAACTCTTTTTCCCCGGCATGGCTGGTTATCATGACATGGCTGGAAAAAACCGGAACCGGTTTTCCTGAACGGTTCTGCAGAACCATTTCCCCGGCCGGTATGGGGATTCCTTTTTCATGCCAGGCCTGTAAGGCTTTAACCGTCTGGGTGCGCATGTCATCAGGGATGATCAAATCTTCAAGCCGTTGGCCAAAGGCCTGTTCGCGGGAATATCCATACACGTGTTCACTGGCATGGTTCCAGAATATCACTTTGCGCGCTTTGTCATATCCCTGGATGGGTATGCTCTGTACCGCATCAAACACTGCATGGAGCCGCGCTTCGCTTTGCTGCAGATTTTTCCGGGCAGCCTGTTCTTTTTCAAAGGTTTTTTTCAAGCTGTGCAGCATTAAAGCGGTTGTCGTGGAAATCAAGGCATTGATGAACAAAAAATTGCCAGTCATCACCAGCCATTGTTCAAGGGGGTTTTCCGATAAGATATTCCAGTGCAGCATACCGTTTCCAATAAAAACAGCAATCACACCAAAAGTCAGTGCATTGCATGCCAGGCTGATAAAAGCAGCTTTGAGATCATAAATGGTGCTCACAATGATGGATGCCCCCAGCAGCCACACATACCCGGCACCAACAGGCCCGAGAATAACCATTAATCCCGTACCCAGAGAAAACAGAACAATAAAAATCATGCTGGCGCGGATTTTCAAAGACAAGTTTTTTGAAAACAATACCGCAACAGTTCCGAGGTAGGCAGCCAGATCCAACATGGCGACATTTCCCAGCCCTTCAGCCATGGAAAGAAAAATGGAAGGCACCAGCACAAAAGGACCCAAAAAACTGGCAGTAAAGCAGATGATGAACAAAATGCGCTCCTGCCAGAAAGTGAAAGGATCAGTTTCCCAGACATAGGCAGGCAGCAGTTTTTTCTCCAGGGCATGCCATACCAGCTTTATTTTATCGTACAAATTGCTCATGCATTAATTCCTGTGCGGTTCTATGTTTCATCCAAAGAGTTCTTTTCTTATACGCAAAGATCCGCTCCCGGTCAACCAGAAGGTGAAAAGTTCGGATTATGACGGAATGGTGCTTGACACTGCAAAAAAGAAATGATATTAACCCAGTCTGTTTTGATTCGGGGCGTAGCGCAGTCTGGTAGCGCACTTGTCTGGGGGACAAGTGGTCGCAAGTTCAAATCTTGCCGTCCCGACCATTGATTATAAAGGCTTCCGGCGGTTCCGTCAGAAGCCTTTTTTGTTGAATATTATTTATCCATGGTGGCAGCATTTGATGAATATGCCTTGTTCAACCATAAGATTTTGTACTGAATTTCCTCTGACAAGCAAAACAACCTGTTGTTTTTGTCCAAAATTATGTGTAATATGTTTATAAAATATTATTTCGGTTATCATATAAACAGAGATTACATATGACTGACAAGATGCAAGATAACCAGCATCATGCAATTCGATCAGAAGTGCGCAGCACAGCTTCAGAATTTGCAAGCATTTCATTCAAACCTTCAGGGGCTGCACTGGAATACCAATTCAGATTGCGTGATTTTTCCGCTTCCGGTCTGGGCCTTCTGGTAAAACAAGATTCCAAGCTTTTGAAACATATAAATACCGGTGATATTGTTTTTGCAAAATATTACAAGGAAGATGCCGCAACCCCGCCTGAACACCTTAAAGTACAGATCCAGCACATTTCTCCGCCTTTTAGCGGAAAGCCTGAAAACCATGTGATCGTGGGTCTGTGTTTCCTCGAAAAAACACAAAAATAATGCAAACTGCATTGCAGACAAGACGCTTTTGCCTGCAGCCTTTTTCTGAAAAAAAGGCATAGAAACCTGCCGTATCTGTCTGGTAAATTAACCTTGACATTCTGTGCTTTATTTATTAGGTCAATTGAGCTTGGCAGGCTGATTGCCTGTATTTATCAGTAAACCAGGAGAAATGAAATCATGAAGTTGAATGAACTTGTACTTGTCATGATGCTGGTTGGTTTTTTTGTTTTTACAGCAAATGTTTTTGCAGGGGATAATGATCCGGAACATGGGAATGCAGCCGGTCAGACGACAATGGCACAGCAGGCATATGCATCAGAACCTGGATCCGGAGGCGGACACGGCAATGAAGGCGGTCATGCCGGGGGTCACGGCCATCCGGACCTGGGCAGGGTGCTGCCCCTGTATGCCTGCATCCCCTTTGCCTGCATGCTGCTGTCCATTGCCCTTCTGCCCCTTGTTGCCGGCACCTTCTGGCACCACCATTTCGGCAAGATTTCCGCTTTCTGGGCCGCCTGCCTGGCCATTCCCTTTGTGGCGGTGTACAAAGGGGATGCGGTTTACGAAATTCTGCACATTATTCTGGCGGATTATGTGCCGTTCATCATTTTATTGTGGGCCCTGTTTACGGTATCGGGCGGGATTCTTTTGCGGGGTACCCTGCGGGGCACCCCTGCGGTGAACACCGGTATTATTCTTTTGGGCACCATTCTGGCCTCCTGGATGGGAACAACAGGTGCGGCCATGCTGCTGATCCGGCCGTTTCTGCGGGCCAATAATTTTCGAAAAAACCGGACATTCATGGTGGTATTTTTTATATTTCTGGTGGCCAATGTGGGCGGATCTTTGACCCCTCTGGGAGACCCGCCCCTGTTTTTGGGCTTTCTCCATGGGGTAAGTTTTTTCTGGACACTGAAGATTCTGCCCCACATGCTGGTGGTCAGCGGGATCCTGCTGGTGATCTATTTTTTCCTTGACACCTGGAATTTCAAAAAAGAAGGGGCGGTTGTGCCGGATGACGGGGAGAAAAAGCCCCTGCGCCTGGTGGGAACCTACAACTTCCTCTTTTTAGGGGGCATTGTAGTGGCCGTACTCATGAGCGGCATCCTGGACCTGGGACAAATAAGCACGTTTGGGGTTCATCGGGCCATCCAGGACTGGCTTCGGGATATCGGTCTCATTGTGCTGGGAATTTTTTCTTTGTGGGCCACACCCTGGACCCTGCGGGAGGAAAATGAATTTTCCTGGTTTCCCATTATCGAGGTGGCTTATCTGTTCATCGGGATTTTCATCACCATGATACCCTGCCTGCTGCTGCTCAAGGCAGGACCTGACGGGGCCTTTGCCTTTCTGATTGCAGCGGTGGAAGAACCGTTTCATTATTTCTGGGTCACCGGTATACTGTCTGCGTTTCTGGACAATGCCCCCACCTATCTGACCTTTTTCAACACGGCGCTGGGCAGTTTTTATGCAGGTATGGCAGAATCAGCTTCCGTGCCTTTGCTGATGACCGATAAAATGGTGTATCTCCAGGCCATTTCCACAGGCTCTGTGTTTTTCGGGGCGGTCAGTTATATCGGCAATGCCCCCAATTTCATGGTCAGATCCATTGCTGCTGAGTCCGGCACGGCGATGCCCAGTTTTTTCGGATATATTCTCAAATATTCCCTGGTGTTTCTGATTCCCACCTTTGTGGTTGTCACCTTTATTTTCTTTTAATATACTGTCAGTGACAGGGGATTGCCGGAAAAAGGAGCTGCCATGTATTTTGATTTAAAGGGATTGAAGCTTGCCCTCATAGGCGGCGGTGACCCCTGCAAAGAAATTCTGGATCACCTCACCGGACCCGGATTGAAAGAGATGGGCGTACAGGTGCTCATGGTGGCTGATACCATAGATATTTCCCGGGGCATTGTCCGGGCAAAAGAACGCAACATTCCCACTGCAAATAATTATAATGCGGTTTGTGAACTTTCAGATCTGGATGTGATTTTGAAACTGAAAAATGATGAACTGCTCTCAAGCATCCTGGAAAAGGTGAATTCCGAAGGGGTAAACGTCATTGATCTGGACAAATACGGTGCCATGTCCTTTATCAATTTTTTAAAGACGGAAGCCGAAAAAATCCGGATCAGAAAACGCATCCAGAGCCGGAATCTGAGCAAAGAAGAGACCGTTGAACTGTTTGAACGCTTTTCCACCCGGATCAGTGAAATTGCGGAAAGCCGCATTGCCTATCTGGAAGAGGAACGCCGGGACCTGCAGAAAGTGGAAAAAGAACTGAACCAGATCATCCAGGGCAGCATGATCCCCATCTTTATCATCAACAATGAACACATCATCACCCACTGGAATACGGCATGTGAAGAACTCACCGGGTACCCGGCTTATGAACTGGTGGGAACCGACCGGCAGTGGGCCCCTTTCCGGGCTGCCAAGCGTCCCATCCTGGCGGATGTGGTGGTGGCACAGATGGATGAAAAAGAGGTGCAGAAATATTACGGCAATGCCTGGCGCAAATGCAAGATAATCAATGAAGCCTATGAGGCGGAAGATTTTTTTCCACACCTGGGAGAAAACGGAAAATGGATATTTTTTACCGCCGCCCCCATCAAATCACCGGATGGAAAAATCATCGGTGCCATACAGACCCTGCGGGACAGAACCGAAGACAAAAAAGCCCAGGAGGAAATTGAACTCCAGGACCAGGAATTGTCCAGACTCCATGAAAAATACAAAAAATCAGAAGAAAAATACCGGTCCCTTTTCAATGAAAACCCCAATCCTATTTTTATCATTGACAGCCAGACCTTTGAAATCCTGGATGTGAACCACAGGGTTCAGGAAAATTACGGGTATTCCAAATCCGAACTCCTGGGCACATCTTTTCTAAAGATCGGTGAAAAATCTGACCAGGCCATCAAACAGGGCATGCAGGGATTGACCCAGGGCGGTTCCATGCTGTTCACCAAAAAACGCCACCGGCGGAAAACCGGCCAGGCCTTTTTTGTGAACATCAAGGTAGTCAAGGTGGTTTTCAGCCACCGGGATGTGCTCATTGCCTCCACCACAGACATCACCGAAAGCGTGGAAAAAGAAACCCAGCTGATCCAGGCCGGCAAACTGGCCACCCTGGGCACCATGGCTGCGGGCATGGCCCATGAAATCAACCAGCCGTTGAATGTGATCCAGATCTGTGCGGATCTGATCCAGAAAATGGTGAAAAAGAAGGTGCCCATTCCTGATGATGAACTGGTGAGTATGGCAAAAGATATTATTGAAAACGTGGCACAGGCTTCCGGGGTGATCAGGCATGTAAGGGATTTTGCCAGACAGTCTGAGCGGGATGTGGAAAAACTCAACATCAACGATCCCATCACAGATGTATTCAAGGTAATGGGCCATCAGCTTTCGGTCCATTCCATTGAAAAAACCCTGGAGCTGGATGGAAATCTGCCCCGGATACAGGCTGAACACAACCGTCTGGAGCAGGTGTTCATCAATCTGGTGACCAATGCCATTGATGCCATGGATGAAAAGGCTTCGAAAACACAGGGGGCTGTCAAAAAAATGCTGACCATCAAAACCTTTGCAAAAAACGGTTATGTAATGGCCACAGTGTCCGATACCGGGGTGGGGATGAATGAAGCGGTGAAAAACAGGATTTTTGAACCTTTTTTTACCACCAAGGGCACAGGCAAAGGCACTGGTCTGGGAACCAGCATTTGCTTCGGGATTATCAAGGATTACAGCGGCACCATTGATGTGGAAAGCGTGGAAGGCGAGGGATCCTGTTTTACCATTCAATTTCCGGCCATAAATTAAAAAAAAATCAGATGCCTGGTTGGGAGATCACTTTTTATCACATATGTTCAGAAAAGGTGAAAACACAGGTACAGGAGGTTTCATGAAAATCAGAAAATTATTATTTGTGACCAAGTTTGAAAGCCTTTGCTATGATGCATTGCATTCTCTTCTTGATCTGAGAAAATCCGGTCTGGAACATGTGGTTTTTTTAAATGTTATTGAACGTGAAAAAGTGGCCATGCGGCGGGGCAAGGGGTATGTAAAAGATGAAGAAGTCCGGCTCAAGAAAAATGCCAATATACGGTTCACCGACTGGGCGGAAAATCTTTTTGAAATGGGCCTGGAAGTAAATTCCTATATTGAAGTCTCTTCTCTGATTCCAAAAATTGTCGAGGTGGTGGAAAAAGAAAAACCTGACCTTATTGTCATCGGCCGTTCCCGGAAAGGAAAGATTGAACAGCTGTATTCCAGATCTGATATTACCGAACTGACCCGCAGATCTAAAGTGCCCATTCTGGTATTCAAGCACATGACCGAAAACAAGCTGGTGCCGGCAAAAATTTTTGAAAGGCCCTTGTTTGCCACCTCCTGGTCCAACAGCAGCGAAAAAGCAGTGGCTTACCTCAAGGAACAGGCACAGGTGATTGGGGAAATGCATATCATGCATGTGGCGGATGAAAAGGATCTGAAAACCGACGATGCCCATATGGTACAGCAGGTGCGTAAAAAAGAAAAAAAACGGCTGGATGATCTGTGTGCGGAATTTGAAGAAAAGGGCATAACTGCCAGACCCCATGTATATGTGGGTGATCCTGAAACAGAAATTTTACAGGCAGCCCGGGAATACCAGGCCTCCATGATCATTCTGGGCTTCAGTGACCGCACCGCCCTGATGGAGCGCTGGATGGGCTCCATTACCAGAAATATTGCCGATAAATCCCCCTATCCCTGTTTATTGTTTCCAGTGAAATACAAGGACCGGCCGGCTTCGCCTTGATCTCAAAAAAACCTGCGTATGAGCCAGAAGACAAAAGAAAGAAAACCGCTGAGCAGGAGCATGCTGGTGATGGGAAAAAAGAGCTGAAAGTTCCCCCGTTTGATGTGGATGTCACCCGGCAGGTTGCCGAACCAGCCCAGGAAATTGCCAAACAGCAGGATTATCCCGCCGGTGATGACAAGCAGGAGTCCAAGGATAAGTATGATTTTGCCGATATCGTGCATAATGATCTCCGTCTTTTACAGTTGCATATCTGCGCTTGACAAATCCAAATCGTGAAAGTACACGTTTAAACGTACACGCTTTGGGAGGTAACCATACTTGAAATCAATGTTAAAGAGGCCGGGAGCGACCTGAGTTCCATTCTTGACAGGGTTGAAAAAGGAGAAGAAACTATTAATAACACGCAGAGGAAAACGTATTGCCCGGATATCTAATTTAGATGACAAAGCCTCCCCCTTCCGGATCGTATTTTATGATGGCCTTATAGCCGTCAATATTCATTGATATCTTTGTAGTTTTCATTCCAGATGTCAAACTCCTCACCCAACTTCACGTGTTCAACATCAGGTCGGACATCGAGCCATGCTGTAATCCTGTTTAATCTGGCATCCGGGTCATCAGATCGTCGACCAAGCTCCACTATGACATCCAGTTTATCCTCCTTACCGCCACCTTCACAGTAGCATCCATTAGCTTCAATGGCATCTTCTATGAAGGCATCAAGAAATTCATCGAATCCATCTTTTGCAGGAGGAGGCACGAATGAATCAATGAAATCCTTAAATAGTTCCCTTGTCGATTTGTCGTAAATTGTACCAGCCATTAATTCATTATCCCTGTGCCAACCTCCAAAATGTTCGGTATTATCCGCAGCATTTTTTTTTGAGAAACAAAAAAAGTTTAACGAAATTTTAATCTTCATTATTGTTTGGCTCTGTATTTACGACAGATTCTGACAGTGCTTTAACGCGTGGTTTGAAAGTTTTTTTCATTCTGATCATATTTTCCAGCATCCATTCAAACAAAGAAGACATTTTAGCATGTCTGAGCATGAAGAGCATGAACCTCGTCGTCAAGTCTGCCGGCTAAAAAATCCTCTGTCATCTCAAGATCGTATCGAGTTTGGAGGTTCAACCAAAACTGGGGGGACATATCAAAAAAACGTCCAAGCCGAAGAGCAGTGTCTGCGGTAATTGATCTTTTTCCGTGCACAATTTCATTTATGCGCCTTGGAGGCACACTAATATCTTTTGCCAAACGATACTGACTGATTCCCATGGGCTCTAAAAATTCCTCCATAAGAATTTCGCCTGGATGGATAGGTGGAAGCTGTTTGTTCATAAAATCTCCTAATGATAATCTGTTATTTCAGCATCATGAGCATCACCATCTTTCCACTTAAAACAAATCCGCCATTGGTCGTTAATGCGTATGCTGTGCTCACCTTTTCGGTCTCTTTCTAATGCCTCCAATCGATTGCCAGGTGGCTTTCTCAAATCATTCAATTGCAACGCAGCATCAAGAATTACCAGTTTTTTCCGTGCTATACGCTGAATGTTCTGTGACAACTTTCTTGAAGTCTGCCTGCCGAATATTTTTTCTGTCTCTTTATCTCGAAAGGATTTTATCATGGCCAGAATAATAACGCAACCCGATAATAACGTCAAGCGTTATACTGGAAATAGGTTCGATTTTACTAATCATGATAACTGGAAAATCACCGGTGAAATCCGGTGCATTTTTGATGTTGAAATCAGACTGTGATTTTTATTCGGGCGTCAGCCGGAGCAGGCGGCCGTTATGTTTGTCCTCCAAGATCCAGATGGCACCTTCCGGACCCTGTTCAACTTCCCGGATGCGTTTGCCCATGGCAAACCGTTCCGCTTCATGGGCCCGGGACCCGTTAATTTCAATGCGGACCAGGGATCTGGACCGGAGACCGCCAAGGAATGCATTTCCCTGCCATTGCGGAAACATGGCTCCGTCATAAATGATCAGGCCTGAAGGGGCAACCGTGGGAATCCAGTAAATTTCAGGTGCATTAAATTCCGGGCGTGTGTCATGGTCGGGAATGGGAATTCCCGAGTACTGGTCGCCCCAGGAGACAATGGGCCAGCCGTAATTGTCCCCCCTGACGGTCAAGTTAAACTCGTCCCCGTGCCGTGGCCCCATTTCATGGGTCCAAAGCCGCCCCCGGCGGTCAAAAGCAATCCCCAGAAGGTTCCGGTGCCCCAGGGACCAGAAGGTTTTGGCAAGGTCTCCCCTGTCCTGGAATGGATTGTCAGCCGGGACGGATCCATCCTCGTTTAAACGGATAACCTTGCCCAGACTCTGGGTCCAATCCTGGGCCGGGGTCTGCTTCTGGCGATCACCAGAGGTGATGAACAGTTTTCCGTCCGGGCAGAATGCCAGCCGGTGTGAGTAGTGGCCGCTGCCGGTTACCTTAGGGATCTGTTTCCAGATAATCTGATGCCCTTCAAGTGCGGGCCCGGCATCGTTGGAACGAAGCGCTGCCCGGATCACAACCGCACCTTTCTTACCTGATGTGTCCTGCTCGGCATAGGAGAGATATATCCAGTGGTTGTCCTCAAATTGCGGGTGAACAATAACATCCCCCAATCCCCCCTGGCCGCCGTAGGCCACATTGGGCACCCCCTGGACCGCTTTCCGGGTGCGGTCATCCAAATCGAACAGGACCAGATTGCCTTTTTTCTTTGTGACAAGCAGGTTTTTCTTCGGCAGAAAACACATGGCCCAGGGTTCATCAAACGCCCCAAAATGTTCAACATAAAGCGTGGACCCGGCATTGCCCGTCACGGAGTTGTCGGCAGCTCCGGCCGGGGAAGACAATAACGCCAGGAGAAGTAAAGGAACCAGGTGTTTTATCGAATAATATAATGGTTTCATGGATGATATCCTCCAAATCTTATGGGTATACTTTTTATGGCCGGCCCACTTGGGCTATGGCGGCTGCGAAATATTTTCTTCTTTGAATACGCAGGTCGGAAATAAAAAATTGCCCGGGTGTAAAAAACCGAAAACCAATGATGACTTCTTCGTATTCATGCATTATTGTTTGGATATGGCACAAAGAACAGCCACCCAAAAAAGCAACAGAGGAGAGCTCATATATGAAAAAGACTACTGCAGTGTCAACCCTTAAAGCCGTGTTTGAAAACAGTTTCGCAGCTCTTCCGGAAAAATTTTATGAAACAATTATGCCTGAACCCGTACAGAATCCTGTACTGCAAAAATACAACCGGCAACTGGACCGGGAACTGGGGTTAAATTTTACGAACGAAACAGAAGAACTGATAGATTGTCTGGCGGGCAACCTTGTTTTTGCAGATTCCACACCCATTGCCATGGCCTATGCCGGGCATCAATTCGGAAACTTTGTTCCCCAACTTGGCGATGGCCGGGCCATTCTGCTCGGAGAAAAGATGACCCCGGACGGCAAACGTTTGGATGTTCAACTCAAAGGGTCCGGCAGAACCAGGTTTTCACGGGGCGGAGACGGTAAATCGCCTCTTGGGCCTGTGATCCGTGAGTACATTGTCAGTGAGGCCATGCATAGGTTAGGCGTACCCACCACCAGGGCCCTGGCAATCATCTCCACAGATGAACGAATCCTGCGCCCGGACGGGGTCCATCCCGGAGGCATCATGACCCGCGTCGCATCGGGGTTTGTCCGGGTTGGCAGTTTCGAATATTTTGCCGCCCGGGGCGATGAAACGGCAATACGCGAGCTCGCCGACTACGTCATTGGCCGCCATTATCCTGAACTTCTGGAAAAAAAAGACCGTTACCGGCAATTTTTTTCATCGGTGGCCAAAAAGCAGGCCCGGCTTGTGGCCAAATGGATGCAGCTTGGATTTATTCACGGGGTCATGAATACGGATA
>JAABUB010000033.1 GCA_011389575.1 Desulfotignum sp.
ATAAAAAAGTCATGGAAGCTCTGGTCAAGTGCGGGGCATTTGATTCCACCGGTGCCAGGCGAAGCCAGATGATGGCCATGCTGGAAGATGCCCTGGACCACGGAACCCGGATTCAAAAAGAAAAGGCTGATTCCCAGCTGGATCTGTTTGCCGATTCCGGGATGGGATCAGCTGTTCCTGTGAGTATTCCTGTGATGCCCGACATGGAAGAATGGGAAGACAATATCCTGCTGGAGATGGAAAAAGAAGTTTTGGGGTTTTATATCAGCGGGCATCCCATGGATAAATACCAGAAGACTATTGCAAAATTTGCCAATGTCAATACCATCACCCTCCAGGAGATGACAGACGGCAAAATGGTCCGTATGGGGGGCATAATAAAGGTGCGCAAGACCCATAAGACCAAAAAAGGGGATATGATGGCCTTTTGCACCATTGAAGACCGTAATGCCAGCGTGGAGATTGTGGTTTTTCCCAATACCTATGCCAGATGCCACCCTTTTCTTTCCCAGGAGCAGGTGGTGATACTGGAGGCTGAAGTTCAGAAAAAAGACAATGGTATCAAGCTGCTGGCAGAAAAGATTGTGCCGGTGGATCAGGCCGGGGAAGAATGGACCAACGGCATCCTGATTGCAGTGGATGCGGACCGGGTGGGAACCGATGCCCTGGAACAGCTCAAGCCAATCATCCAGCGGTATCCCGGTGACTGTACCACCTGTTTGAAAATCCATATCCAGGACACTCCTGAAATTCTAATAAAACTGGATGACGACTTTTCCACCTGTTCTGATCCTGTCTTTTTCCAGGAAATTGAGAGCCTGCTGGGCACAGGCAGTATTGAAATCCGGTGTGCACCGGTCAAGGGAAAAGCCAAAAAGAAGAAAAACTGGCGCAGGCAGCACAACAATGCCTGACATGTGTGTATTTGAGCAAAAGGTATGCAAAGAATTTTTGCAATGCTTATTCAAAATCATCCAGATCAAGTTTATCCAGATCAGACAAATCCAGATCTTTAAGAAGATCTTCCTCCTGGGGTATGATATCATCATTTATGATTTCAGGCTCTTTTTTTACCACAGGTGACCGGGGGTCAGGTTCGGCGTCCTTTGGAAAAAAATGGTCGATACCGGCCAGGATGCCCAGATAAATCACAAAGCCCAGTCCTGCGGCGTTCAACAGCAGGATCAGAATGCCCAAAAGGTTTTTGAAGATCATACACCATCTTTTTGTTATTTGTTTGACGACTTGAACATTTGTGTTATATATAACTTTTGAAAATTTGACACAAGGATTTTTACTTATGAGCTGGCTGGGAAAAATGATCGGGGGCACCATTGGATTTGCTTTGGGCGGGCCCATTGGTGCTGTGGCAGGGGCGGCATTCGGCCATGCCTTTGTGGATAAAAAAGAAGATGCCTACCTTACCTCTATTTCAGGAAGAAGCGGGTCACTGTCTTCCAATGAAGAAGCCCAGCTGGTTTTTTTTACTGCGGCATTTTCCATGCTGGCAAAGTTGTGCAAGGCAGACGGACAGGTAAGCGAAAAGGAAATCCAGGTGGTGGAAGAATTCATGAAACAGGATCTCCAGCTGGATGCCACGGGACAGGAAACTGCCAAAAACATATTCAGGCAGGCTGTCCAGTCCAAAGAAAGTTTTGATGCTTTTGCCCTGCAGTTTTATTCTGTGTTCAGGTCCCAGCCCAATATTATTGCCCTGATGATGGATGTTTTGTTCCGGGTGGCAGCCGCGGACGGCAGGCTGGCAGATGCAGAAGAAGCCACCCTGCTTTCCGCTGCCAGAGTTTTTAATGTCTCAGACACGGATTTCAACCGATTGAAATCAAAACATATCCGTCAGACCAACAAATACTATGCAGTTCTCAAGTGCGATGAAACCGCATCCAACGAAGAGATCAAAAAAAAATACCGCTCTTTGGCCACGGAATACCATCCGGACAAAATCCAGGCCAAAGGCCTTCCCGAAGAATTTGTCAAATTCGCCAATGACAAATTCAGGGAAATTCAGGAAGCCTATGACCAAGTCAGAAAAGAACGCGGTTTTTAAAAAAGTCCTTTTTCCCCGGCAATGCGCATGTATGTATCCACCAGGGTCTGGGGCGGTTCCCACCGTTCCATCTCTTTTTTGTCGGTCAAAAACATGGCATCATATTCACAGGCTGTCACGCACAGACCGCATCCGATACATCTTTTTACATTGACCACTGCAATCATGCCTGTGTCATCCATGGCAACGGCATCCATGGGGCAGATCTGTTCACAGGCCTGGCAGCCGGTGCAGCTGTTGTCATCCACATCTGCCTGAAAGTTGGAATTGACCAGTCTGGCCGGTGCAGTAGATTTTTTGATATTGCTTAAAATCTGACAGCAGCAGTCACAGCACAGGCATATATTGACAGGTTTTACCGTGTTGGAGGGCTGGGGAACCAGACCCTGTTCAACCCCTTTGTGGATGATGTCCAGGGCCTCATCCCGGGTGATGGTCCGGCCGATACCCCGGCTTTCGTAAATGTATGCCCCGCCACCGAATACCAGGCAGGCTTCTTCCATTTTGCCGCAGCCTTTGTCCACCATCTCATGTTCCCTGCGGCAGATGCAGGGTGCCACCAGAATTTTGGATTGCTGCCTGATCAGATTTTCCAGGCGTTCATGGTCCATGATGTGCAGCTGCGTGTTGATGGATTTTTCTACCGGCACCACCCTGAGCTGTTTGGTTTTGTTTTTATTCTGGGATTTTATGAGATGGGGGACATATTCATTGAAATCTGCAATCAGCTGCCTGGTCAAGCGGTTTACCTGGTACTCCCAGATGCCCACCACAAACTGCAGCAGCATGAATGTGTCTGTGTTGTTTTTTTGGATATGAAGAATAAGGCCTTTCTCCCCCATTTTTTTGAGAACCGGTAAAATTTGCTGCTCCGGCTTTCCAACCTTTTCGGCAATGGTGTCTGCCGGTTCCGGCATCATGACCAGACACAGGGCCAGGTGTGCTTCTTTTGGAGAGAACAATTGTTTGAGAATGCGCAGTTCAACTCCGGATTCTGTGGGAGGAAATCCGCCCGGGGTATTGTCCAGGTGAACAGCCAGCTTTTTATATACATCTTCCATGATAAATATCTCCCTATATTGTTTCTGGTGTGCTTTTTACGCATTCCAGGGCAAAGCATAGACCCGTCAGGGGAAAACGGTCTGCAGTTTTCCAAAAATTTGCAGGTTACTATCACATTGTTCACATACAAGATCAACTATTTTTCCCTTGATGTGATCGGTTTTTTCCAAAAACACATTAAGGTAGTTGGTTGTCACTGCAGTGAGGTGCCCTGTGTGTGGATCCTGTTTGTGCTGCACCACGCCTTCCAGAGTTTGACCCATATTGGCCGCAATAAAGGCAGCCTTTTTTTGTCGTCCCAGTTCCCGGAGTCTGCTGCAACGCGCTTTGATGACGGATTCATCCACCTTTGGGGTAAAAGAAAAGGCAGGGGTGCCCTGTCTGGGAGAAAAGGGAAACACATGAAGATAGGAAACCGGCAGCTTTCTGATCAGGTTAACGGTGTTTTCAAACTGCTGGTCGGTTTCCGTGGGAAATCCTGCCAGTACATCCACTCCTATGCCGGCGGACGGTAGTTTTTCATGGATTCCCAGGACAGTGTCTGTGAAAAATCCGGCTGTATAGGGCCGTTTCATTTTTTTTAAAATGGTGTCATCCCCTGATTGCAGCGGGATATGAAAATGGTCGCACAGAATGCCGGACGGCACTGCCAGCTCCAGGAGCCGGTCGTCGATTTCATTGGGCTCAATGGAGGAAAGCCGGATCCGGTGCACCGGTTTTTTTTCCTGGATGGTTTGTATCAGTCGGACCAGACTGGACCGGGCTCTCAGGTCCCGACCGTACAGACCTGCATGGATTCCTGTGAGGATCACCTCGTTGAACTCCTTTTGCCCGAGTGCTTCCAGGTGCTGCAAAACCCTGTGTTCAGGCATGCTCACAGAAGAGCCTCTGGCATAGGGCACAATGCAGTAGGTGCAGAATGCATTGCACCCATCCTGGATTTTCAGGTAGGCCCTTGTCATGCCGCCGTGAACCGGCTTTTCAAATGACTGGAACCGGTTGTCAGGACAGTGATCCGGAGGTTTGAATGCCAGGGGGGCGGTCTTTGGGCGGGCAAAAACGTGATCGATGATACGGGTTTTGTCCTGGTGGCAGACCACCTGCAGGGAATCCCCGATTTTGGGGATACGTTCAGGTTCTGTCTGGGCATGGCAGCCGGTTACAATGATTTTGGCCCCCGGGTTGTCCCTGGCAAGTTTCCGGACAGCCTGGCGGGACTGCATCCCGGCCCTGGCTGTGACCGCGCAGGTGTTGATGATGCACACATCGCAGGTCTCGCCTTTTTTGGCCCGGACCATGCCTTTGTCTTCAAGGCTTGCGGCAACCCCGTCGGATTCATACTGGTTGACCTTGCATCCAAGGGTTTTGATATAAAAGGTCTTCATTGAATAATACCGGATCCTGATACCCTTTTTCCTTTATAAAACACCGCTGCCTGGCCCGGGGTGATGGCATACTGGGGATGTTTGAAAACAACTCTCCCCGCAGCTCCTTTGCGAAAAAGCCTGGATTCAGATTCTTTGTGGTGGTACCGGATTTTGGTTTTCAGTTCCTGGGCATTATCACTGTCTGGATCATTCCACATAATACTATCCACTGCCATGTCCGTCTGGGCCAGGTCCTGCTTGAAACACACATGCAGGGTATTTGTCACCGGGTCGATTTTTCTCACATAATAGGGTTCAGGTGCCGGACAGTTGATTCCCCGGCGCTGGCCTATGGTAAATCTGAAAACCCCGGTATGGGTTCCTACTTGCCTGCCGTTGATATCCAGCACAGGGCCTTTTTGGGACGTCATCCCTGTTTTGTCAGTAATAAATTCACAAAATCCTGTGCTGGAAATAAAGCAGATATCCTGGCTTTCCTTTGCACTGATGGGGGCAATATTATGGCGGACAGCCAGATCTTTGACTTTGCCCTTGGTAAAATCCGCCAGAGGGCACAGAATCCGGGAAAGCTGGTGACAGGAGAGCCGGGCCAGAAAATAGGACTGGTCTTTTTTTTCATCTGTTCCTTTTTCAAGCCAGGCACAAGAAATATCCTGGTCCGGCCGTGTCAGTGTGTTGACAACGGTAGCATAATGGCCGGTGGCCAGATAATCCGCCCCCAGTTTTTTTGCCTGTTCAAGCAGGATTCCAAATTTGATTTTCTGGTTGCAGACCATGCAGGGGTTTGGGGTCTGGCCCTGGATATAGGTGGATACAAAATATTTTACCACCTTTTGTTCAAAGGCTTCCGACAGATCCAGGTAGACAATATCCATTTTCAGCTGGTCTTTGAGAGATGCCATGTTTTTTGGTCCTTGTTCATATCCAGTGGTAAAATGCAGGCCAAATACATGGGCATATTTTTTTTTCAATAAAAAGCCTGCTACCAGAGAATCCACTCCTCCGCTCAGGGCAACGGCTATGACCGGGGTTTTCATCAGACCATGGCTTCCATTGCTTTGGAAAACAGTCCCATGGCCCGGCTGGGGCAGGTCAGGATGCACAGTTCACATACAGAACATTTTTCTTTGTCAAATACAACCCGCATTTCAGGACGCTCTATATACAGGGCACTGGTGGGACAGACGGCAGTACAGGCCCCGCAATGGGTACATATTTCTTCATCCTTGAAGATCTGGTGTTCAGGCGAGGATACCTGCACTCCTTGTTCCTTGAGAAAGGCAATTCCTTTATTGAATCCAGCCCGTGAAGCTGCAGAAATTTCCATTACCATGACCCCTTCTCTGCGGTTGGAAATTTTCGCACTCAAAATATTGAACAGCAGGTCAAATTTTTTAACCAGCTGACAGACCAGGGCTTTTTCAGCCACTTCCGGGGGAAAATTCAAAATAACGATTTTTGCGTACAAAACAGTGCTCCTGTAAGATAGATACTCTAAATTGTTTTTGACAACCTGGTATGGTGGCGTATTATAATGAATACGTACAAAAAAGGCAATACACCGGATCTGATACCTCAGGGTAATCGCATGTAAATGCAGCGTCCCCGATATTGCCATAGCCCCCTGGGGGTGCCGTGTGACAGGATCGTCAGATGCCAATCTCGGGCCGGTCACACGGCACCCCCCGGGGGGCGGGTATCAAGCTGCTGAACAGGATGTGCTTACAAGTGATAGCCCTGTCTGACACCTGCAGTGCAATCACATGCAGAGGTGACGTCAGATATAATGACCAGAGCACCCCCCCTGCCGGGTCCTTCATCCGGCCTGAGATCCCTGTCGGCCCTGACAGTCCTGATGCAGGACCTGCCAGGGGGCTTGTACAGCATACCGGATGCCGGATATTGATGCGATTGCCCTGGCCCGTTTCTGCCGGGCAAAATTTTTGTAAAGGCCAGTTGTATGAATCCATTTGCATTTAAGCTGTCCACCTATACTCTGAAATATCTTTCCGGTTTTTCCCGGGCACGGATTCAGATCCAGGGCCAGGAAAATATTCCGGCAGGGTCTGTGGTTTTTGCGCCAATCATTTTACCCGCATTGAAACGGTGTTTCTTCCCCACCATATCCATACCATTACAGGAAAACAGGTCTGGTCCCTGGCAGCCCGGGAGTTGTTCCAGATACCGGTACTGGAAGGCTATCCTTATAAACGGAACGGCATTGATCGGTATGAATTCGCCTGCAAGGTATATTGTGCCATTACCTGTCTGGTTTTAAATAAAACGGATAAATCTGAAGGGGGATGACCAGGGAGTTCATTGACAACCATCCGGAAAATCCCCATACCAATTATCTGCGCAATCCTGTTTCCGGGGTGCATCAGCTGGCATAACTCATGTTACAGCTGGAACCTAAATTAAAAACCATTGAAAAACAGGTTCTGGTGGTCCAGTCCAGAAAGGACCCGGTGGTGAATCCCAAAGGAATACAAAAATTGTTCAATCAACTGGGATCAGATAGTAAAGAATTTTATCTTTTTGATTATGACTGCCAGGGCCTTTTTCAGACACCCCAAAAGAAGATCTATGTGTTTCCTGGCACCAGCATCATGGTAGCAGGTTCCAAAAGAAATTTCTGATTGGTGTTATTACCGTCCTTGAGAACAAGGGCCTGGATTTTATTGTTTACCGGCTGTAAAAACACGGCCTTGTCAAACAATTTTTGCCGGGTTTCCAGCTGCACTGGATATCCATCTTTGCCCAGGGCTTCATCTCTGTGGCTTCGCATGGCAAACCAGATGGAAATGGCAAACTCCTGGTTCAGCGATTTCAGTTCTTCCAGAACCTCTGTGATATCTTCATCAAAATCAAGCCCGTCAATGATCATGAGGGCCGGCATGGGCAGCTGGGCTTTGTTAAAGCTTTTCAGGTAGTCTCTGATTTTGGTGGTGTCAAAGCTGGCTTCGTTGTAGCTGATCCCCACTTTGTTTAAATTTATATCATCCCACAGACGCAGTGCCTTCTGGGGATCTACATACCCGATACTGTCCACCAGATTGGTATAACCTTCATTGTAGCGCAGATTTATCTTTTCCATGGAATCATCCAGGCTGACATGCACAATTTTTTCATCCTGCAGCAGACGGGTTAATGCTATCTGCACAAGAAATCTGGTTTTGCCCACACCTGCCCTGGAAAGGACCGCGCCAAAATTGCTGGTGGTGATATTGTCAATGCCGATGATTTTTTCAATCGGACTTCGGAGATTGAGATCTTTTTTTAACATATTCCCTCTCTTTATATTGCGATCTTAGGCTTTTTTTTCTTCTTGTTTTTGTTTGATGATATCTTCGGCAATTGACTGGGGAACCTGTTTGTAGGAAGAAAATTCCATGGTAAACTGGGCTTTCCCCTGGGTGGCCGACCGCAAAATAGTGGAAAACCCGAACATTTCAGACAAGGGCACCTGACTTTCAATAACAGACATGACCCCTTCTTCCTGGGAGCCTTGAATGATTCCCCGTCTCTGGTTGATCAACCCCATGCACGAGCCCTGGAATTCATTGGGGGTTTCAATGACCACTTTCATGATGGGTTCTTTGATGACCGGTCTGGCTTTGCCATAGGCTTCCAGAAAAGCGCCTCTGGCTGCAGCCTGAAACGCCATTTCCGATGAATCCACTGCATGGTATGCCCCGTCATCGATGGTCACCCGGATACCTGTAACCGGGAATTCCAGTTTGGGACCTTTTGCCATGCAGGCCTGGAAGCCTTTTTCACAGGCAGGAATATACTGGGTGGGAATTCTGCCGCCGGTGATTTTGTTTACAAATTCAAATTCTTCCTCACATGGCTCCATGGCACCGGCCACCCGGCCGAACTGCCCTGCACCGCCGGTCTGTTTTTTATGGGTGTAATTAAACAAAGCTTTCTGGGTAATGGTTTCTCTGTAGGCTACTCTGGGTTTTCCTGTGGTGACTTCTGCCTGGTATTCGCGCTTCATTCTTTCCACATAGACCTCCAGATGCAGTTCTCCCATGCCCTGGATGATTGTATCACCTGTCTCATGATCCACATATGTCTTAAAGGTTGGGTCTTCCTTGGTGAAGCGGTTCAGGGCTTTGGACATATTGATCTGGGCTTTGTTGTCTTTGGGTACGATGGAAAGAGAAATAACCGGGTCCATGACATGCATGGCCAGCATGGAATAATTGATACTGGGAGAAACGAATGTGTCGCCTGAAGCACAGTCTATTCCGAACATGGCACCAATATGGCCTGCGGGAATTTCCTCCACATCTTCCATCTGGGAGGCATGCATCCGGATGAGCCGGCCTGCTTTGATTTTTTTCCCGTCCCTTGAGTTGATCAGGGTGCTGCCTTTGGTAATACTTCCCTGGTACACCCGAAGATAGGTGAGCTGGCCGTACTGCCCGTCCTCCAGCTTGAAAGCCAGAGCAACCGTGGGTTTGTCGAAATTACTTTCCAGAACTACGCTCTCTTCATTGTTGTCCAGATCAATGGCTTCGTTATTGATGTCCAAAGGAGAGGGAAGATAATCTATCACCGCATCCAGCAGAGGCTGAACCGCCTTGTTTTTGTAAGCTGAACCCAAAAATACCGGGGTAATATGCCGTGCAAGCACACCGGTTCTGATCGCTTTTTTGATCATAACATCACTGATATCTGATTCTTCCAGAATGGCATCGGTCAGTTCTTCTGAAAAAAGAGAGGCAGCATCGATCATTTCATCTCTGGCTTCCTGTGCCTGGTCACGCATGTTCTCAGGAATATCTTTGACAGCGACACGTTCGCCATGATCGCCTTCAAAGTAACAGGCTTTCATGGCCACCAGGTCGATCACCCCTTCATGCCTGTCTTCAAGGCCTATGGGCAGCTGCATCAGAACTGAATTGTGCCCCAGTTTGTCCTTGAGCTGCCGGGCCACCTTGGCCGGGTTTGCACCGGACCGGTCACATTTGTTGACAAATGCAATGCAGGGGACCTCATACCGTTTCATCTGCTGATCCACGGTAATGGACTGGGACTGGACCCCTGAAACCGAGCACAGAATCAGTACCACACCATCCAGCACCCGCAGGGAACGCTCCACCTCCACGGTAAAATCCACATGGCCGGGCGTGTCGATAATATTGATATTGTGATTTTTCCATTCACAATAAGTGGCAGCCGAGGCAATGGTGATGCCCCGCTCTCTTTCAAGGTCCATGGAATCCATGACCGCACCGGTACCGTCTTTTCCCCTGACCTCGTTGATTTTATGAATCCTGTCCGTGTAAAACAAAACCCTTTCTGTAAGCGTGGTTTTGCCGGAATCAATATGGGCACTAATGCCGATATTTCTTACCCGCTTTAAATCTTTGATCATTTTACATTATCCTTATGAATAAAATTTGTCCTTGGAACAATAAAATTCAACGCAATTATTGCCAAAGGTATTGCCACATACTATTATTATTGCGATTTTATTAAAAAATGAATCTCAGGCTGCATTCAGCATATGAGAGACAGATTCTATATCCTGTTTATTTAGTTTTGTCAATGGTTTATTGCGAAAAACAGAACAATCGTATGTAAAAAAATGCATTGCCCCGGGATTTTTGACCAAATTGCCGGTTAGCCGCACCGTTTTACAACAATTTGTCTATAAAGGTACAGATGGCACCTGGCATACCTGGTACCCTTGCCGGTTTCCATTAAAAACACTGGCATGCGCCAATTTTTTCCTGTATGTAAAACAAGTGCTTTTCATTTTTTTTAAGCTGACCAAATGAAAATAATATTATTGGATGTGCGGTCTTGTACTGAAAAGGAGCGGCCCTGTGAAAGAACAGGATGTGCGTATGTTTTGTGAGACCCTTTGTCTGGGAAGCCGGCAGATGGGTATTTCCCTTACCCAAAAACAAATAGATCAGATGGTCTGCCATGCCACCCAGCTGGAAAAGTGGAATAAGAAAACCAATCTGACAGCCATCACAGGACCTGCAGCCATAGCACAAAAACATTTTCTTGATGCCATTGCAGTTCAGCCATTTGTGCATCAGGACAAGACAATTCTGGATCTGGGATCTGGTGGCGGGTTTCCCGGACTGCCTTTGAAACTGCTCAATGAGAATATGGATATGGTGCTGGTGGATGCATCCAGGAAAAAAGTGAATTTTCTCAAACATGTTATCCGGTTGCTGGGGACAGGGGGTATTGAGGCTATTCACGGCCGGGTGGAAAGTTTTCACCAGGATCCGGATTTTGCCGGCAGGTTTGATGCTGTTCTGGCCAGGGGGTTTGCCGGTCTGTCATCCCTTGCCAGCCTGGCAGCCCCTTTGTTACACCCCAAAGGTACCATTTATGCTTTAAAAGGTCCTACGGCAACACGGGAAATCACTTCGTCACTGGAAACCCGATTTATAATCCAGTGTGATCACTATACGTTGCCTTTGGAAGAGGCACGCCGCTGTCTGGTAAGGCTTACACCGAAAACAAAACAGTTCCTGAATTACACAATCCAGGAACTGTTTTGATCTTTAATGCGTTTTGATGTAAACGGACCGGCTTAGAGCACGGTTACATTTTTGGCGGAAGGCCCTTTCTGGCCTTCTTCAATATCAAATGAGACACGATCCCCTTCATTGAGGGATTTAAAACCGCTTGAGTTAATACCTGAGTGATGTACAAAAACATCTTTTCCACCGTCTTCAACTTCGATGAATCCAAACCCTTTTGAGTCGTTAAACCATTTTACGATACCATTTGCCATGTCGGCACTCTCCTGTAATAAATAAAAATAAAAAAATCTTCTTGCTTTGGGGGGTAATCACACGTTTAGTCGGGATATACACCTTACGGCGGAAAATAAATTGCACGCCTTTTTCTCCGGGCGCGATATTTGAATTATATAGTTCTCTTTGCAAAAGTCAAGCGGAGTTTCATATTAAAAGAAATTTAAATTTTTTCCAGGCAGATTGTGTATTTTTCCAGGTAAACAAAATAAGAGGAGATCCACGCCAGGCAACCCAAAACACACCTGACCGGAATATCAGGTGTTGGGTGAAAATTGCTGCATAAATGCGTGATTACATGCGATTATCCCGGGATTTATTTGCAGTGAACTTGACTTTTTACCATTTTGGAACTAAAAAGAACGATTTAATGCCAATATGTGACCATGACGTGACAAACAATATTTATCCTGATTCGGAGGACGAATGGATTATAAACTGACACTGAACCTGCCTTCCACCCGGTTCGCCATGAAGGCCAATCTGCCCCAGCGGGAACCGGAGCAGCTCAAAAAATGGGATGAGAAAAAAATATATGAAAAATTGCGGGAACAATCAAAAGATAAACCGCTTTTTATTCTTCATGACGGTCCTCCCTATGCCAACGGCCATCTGCACATGGGCCATGCCATCAACAAGATTTTAAAGGATATTATTGTCAGGTCCCGGCAGATGGCAGGTTTTAACGCCCCTTATGTCCCGGGATGGGATTGCCACGGCCTGCCCATTGAGCACAATGTGGACAAAAAACTGGGGTCCAGGAAAAAAGAGATGACCCCGGTGCAGATCCGCAAAGAATGCCGGTCTTATGCTGCCAGGTTTGTGGATGTGCAAAGAGAGGAATTCAAGCGGTTCGGTGTGACCGGCGAGTGGGATGATCCCTACCTGACCATGAACTATGCCTATGAGGCACGGATTGCCAGAGAATGCGGTGAATTTGCTTTGTCCGAAGACATGTTTTTAGGAAAAAAACCCATCCACTGGTGCTGTTCCTGCCAAACCGCTCTGGCTGAAGCGGAAATCGAGTACCATGACCATTCCTCACCTTCCATTTATGTGAAATTTCCTCTTAAAGATGATATCTCTCATTTGATTCCCGGCCTGGGTGATGATCCTGTTTCCCTGGTGATCTGGACCACTACCCCCTGGACCATTCCAGCCAACCTCGGGATCTGTCTGCACCCCGAATTTGTTTATGCTGTTGTTAAAACCGATGCCCACGGAATGCTGATTCTGGCCAGAGAGCTGGTGGAAAAAGTGATGCAGGCATTCGGTATTGAGAATTACACCATTGCTGGCGAGATCAGCCCCCGGGAGCTGGAACATAAAAAATGTACCCACCCCATCTATGACAGGGATTCTCTGGTCATTTTAGGGGACCATGTCACCCTGGATGCGGGCACCGGATGTGTGCACACCGCCCCTGGTCACGGGGCTGACGATTATGTGGTGGGCCAGAAATACAATCTGGAATGCTATTCTCCGGTGGAGGATACCGGTGTTTTTTCTTCAGATGTGTCCTTGTTTGCCGGAGAATTTATCTTCAAAGCCAACAAACACATCAATGCGGTGCTGGAAGAAAAAGGAGCATTGCTGAAAAACGAACATCTGTCCCATTCCTATCCCCATTGCTGGCGGTGCAAAAACCCGGTGATTTTCAGGGCCACCCCCCAGTGGTTTATCTCCATGGACAAACAGGGCCTTCGGGCAAAAACCCTTGAACAGATCAACCATGTGAAATGGATTCCCGCCTGGGGCAAAGAAAGAATTTATGCCATGATCGAGAACCGGCCGGACTGGTGTCTGTCCCGCCAGCGTTCCTGGGGGGTGCCCATCCCCATTTTTCACTGCAAAAAATGTAAAAATATCTATGTAACCAGAGAATCAGTGGACAAGGTCCATACCCTGTTCACAGAAAATTCCTCTGACATCTGGTTTGAGAAGGATGCGGCATTACTCATGCCTGACAATGCCAAATGTGAAACCTGCGGCGCTGCGGAATTTACCAAAGACCACAATATCCTGGATGTGTGGTTCGACTCCGGGGTCAGCCATGCGGCTGTTCTTGCCGAACGGTCAGGATTGCACCGGCCGGCAGACATGTACCTGGAAGGATCTGATCAGCACCGGGGATGGTTTCATTCTTCTTTGCTTACAGCGGTGGGCCGTACGGGAAAAGCCCCTTACAAAGCTGTTTTGACCCATGGATTTGTGGTGGATGAGGCAGGGCACAAAATGTCCAAATCCGTGGGCAATGTGGTGGCCCCGGAAAAGGTGATCAAACAGTATGGTGCTGATGTTCTGCGCCTGTGGGTGGCCTCTGCCGACTACAGAGGAGATGTGAGCATTTCCGATAATATCATCAGGCAGTTGTCTGATGCCTACCGCAGGATCCGCAACACCTGCCGGTTCATGCTGGGCAATTTCAGTGATTTTGACCTGAAAACCGATATCAGGCCTGTATCCGGCATGTGTGAGATGGACCGGTTTATTTTGCACCGGCTGTTTCAGGTGACACAAAAATCGGTGCAGGCCTATGAAAATTATGAATTTCACACCATTTATCATGCACTGCACAATTTTTGTGTGGTGGATCTGTCCGCGTTTTATCTGGATATTATCAAAGACAGGCTGTATACCTCTCCGCCAGAAAGCCCCGGGAGAAAAGATGCCCAGACTGTGATGGCCTTTATCCTGGATGCCCTGGTCAAGATCATGGCGCCCATGCTGCCGTTTACTGCAGAAGAAATCTATACCCATATGCCTTTAGGGCAGACCGGAAAAGAAAGTGTGCACATGGAACATATGGCTGTGCCTGATCCCCAATGGCAGGACCGGGCACTGGCAGACAAATGGAAACAGATCCTGGCCCTGCGGTCCGAAGTGACCAGGGCTCTGGAGGATGCCAGAAAAACCAAGCTCATCGGCCATCCCCTGGACGCAGCCCTTGAAATAAAACTGCCGGACACGGGTCTTAAAGAATTACTCCGGAATCTGGACCAGGACCTGTCTGATATTTTTATTGTTTCTTCGGCCCGGCTTGTGGAAAACCTTGAACCAGGCGCTTTTCAGGGCAGAGAGCTCCAGGGTCTGGAAATTGCAGTAAAAAAGGCAGCTGGACAAAAATGCGAACGGTGCTGGCGTTTCAGCAATGCCATTGGACAGGATCAAAAATATCCCACAGCCTGTGACCGGTGTGCAGCTGCTCTGCAGCAGATTTTGTAACAAAAAACATTGTGGGAAAAAAAGAACTCATACGCCTGATTGTTGTGACCAGTGCAGTTGTTCTGGTTGATCAGACCACCAAAAAATGGATTGTGATGCACCTGGGACTGCACGAATACATTGTGGTGATTGATAATTTTTTTCATATTACCCATGTGCTGAACCCGGGCGGTGCATTCGGATTTTTTGCCACCCAGTCCCATATGGTGCGGAAAATTGTCTTTCTTTTTTTGTCATCTGTGGTGGCCCTGTTCATCTGCTGGTTTTACACCCGGGTTGCCAGAACCCATATTGCGCTGTCCTACGGCCTGGCCCTGATCTTTTCCGGCGCTGTGGGCAACCTGGTGGACCGGTTCCGGTACGGGCATGTGGTGGATTTTTTGGATTTTTATGTGGGCACGGCCCACTGGCCGGCCTTTAATGTGGCAGATGCCGCCATCAGTGTGGGCATGGCTGTCCTTATATATCATGTGGTATTCAAAAAAATACCCGATTTTTAAATCAGAGGTAATATGCATCCCATCCTGTTTAATTTCGGCAGCTTCAGTCTCTATACATATGGGCTGTTTCTTGCCCTGGGGTTTATGGCAGCTGTCTGGTTTTCCAAACGCAATGCCCGGTTTTATGACATAAAACCCGATGACATTTCCGATCTTTTCTTTGTGGTCCTGGTGTGTGGGCTTCTGGGGTCCCGGTTGCTGTATGTGCTCATCAATTTTGAAGATTTCCAATCCAATCTTCTGGACATAGTTAAACTCTGGAAAGGCGGGCTGGTCTTTTTCGGGGGATTCATCGGTGGTGTGGCCGGGTCCGTGGTGATGATCAGAATAAAAAAACTTTCATTTTTTAAAACCGCGGACAGTATTTCCCCTGGTGTGGCCCTGGGACATGCCATCGGCAGGCTGGGCTGTTTTTTTGCCGGCTGTTGCTACGGCCGGCAGTGTGATCTTCCCTTTGCTGTTAAATTCACCCACCCTGACAGCCTGGCCCCTTTGCATATGTTTCTGCATCCCACCCAGATATATATGGCAGCATCCAACCTGGCTTTGTTTTTTATTCTGGTTTGGATCCAGAAACACAAACGTTTCCATGGCATGGTGTTTTTAAGCTATGTTATGATCTATAGTGTTTTCCGGTTCATCATTGAATTTTTCCGGGGGGATTTCAGAGGGGATTTTTTCTTTGATTTTTTTTCCATGTCCCAGGGAATCGGGATTGTGGTTTTTTTCATCGCCCTGGCAATGACGGTAAAACTGGCCAGATCTTCCCATGCCGACCGTTAAACACACAGGCCTGGAAAAATGGATGGCCCAACGTGCCGATACCACGCTGCCCGGGTGCATACTGGTGGCAGGTGACGCTTTTCTGGTCCAGGAAAGTTTTGAACTATTAAAATCTTTTCTGCTCAAAAAAGATCCTGCCGGGTGTAACCTGGACGTTCTGGATGGCCGGTCCACCCCCATGGGAGATATCATTGAACAGGTCACCACTTTTTCTTTTTTCCCGGGCAAAAAAATCATTGCCGTGAAACAGTGTCCTGTTTTTTCAACCAAAGCTGGTCCCGGGGAAATTTTGTATTCGGAAAATGATTTTTTTCGGCTGGCAGACCTTGTGGAAAAAGGGATACCAGAGGAAAATTTTCTGGTAATGACCGCATCTTCTTTGGACCGGCGCAGAAAAATATGCAAAATACTGGACACATCAGGATTGATCATCGACTGCACTGTGGCCCAGGGGGCCAGAAAAGCGGATCTGGATGACCAGCGGTCAGTGCTCCAGAACATTGCCCGAAAAGTTTTAAACCATTCCGGCAAGACCATGGATCAGGCTGCTTTTTCAACACTGGCTGATCTGACCGGGTTTAATCCTGGATTGTTTGCCAAAAACCTTGAAAAACTTGTGGTGTATTCAGGAAACCGGTCGGCTGTTCTGCAAACAGATGTGCAGGCCATCATCCAACGGGACAAAAAAGATCCCATTTTCAGTCTCACCAATGCTTTGATGGAAAAAAATGCGGGTCAGGCCCTGTTCTACCTGTCCTCTCTTTTTGCGGATGGGTTTCATCCTCTCCAGATCCTTAAATCTTTTGAAAACATGGTAAGACGTCTTGTTCTGGTGAAAGCTTTTGCTGATGATTTTTTTGCGGCCCATCCGGAGATCCGATCGGACCGGATGAATTTCAATACCTTTAAACAAAAAATCATGCCTGCAGTTATTGCCCATGACGATGCTGTAAAAAAACAGACAAAAGAACACCAGGCAATTCTGAGCGGTGAGCTGTCTTCTGCCGGAAAAAAACAGGAAAAAAAAATCGCGGTGCCACCGGATCTTTTGCTTGCCCCCAACCCACAAAGCCCGTATCCTGTATTTCAGAATTTTGACAAATCAGCCCGATTTTCCTTAAATGAACTTTGCTGTGCCCTCATTGCCCTGGGGGATCTGGATTTTGCCTTGAAATCTTCGTCCATGGAAGCAAAGGTGGGCATTGAAAACTTTGTGATGATATTTTGTAAAAAAGGAGGCTGGCACCATGCAGCGCAAAACCAAAATAATTGCAACCATTTCTAATCTGAACTGTTCCAGACAATTCATTGCAGGGCTTTATCAGGCCGGCATGAATGTGGTCCGCCTCAACACTGCCCACATGACCCATGAGGATGCTTTGACAGTGGTGAAAACCACCCGGGCTGTGTCTGAAAAAATCGGCATCCTGGTGGATACCAAGGGTCCGGAAATCCGTACCTGTGATGCAATAGCCCCTTTGAACGTACATCATGGGGATTATATCCGCATCAAAGGAGACCCGGACGGTATCTCCCATGATGATATCATCTATGTCTCCCACAAAGACTTTGTCAATGATGTACCCATGGGCAGCTCCGTGCTCATCGATGACGGCACGGTAGCCCTGGCCGTGATGCACAAAGAGGACGAGTTCCTGGTCTGCCATGTGGAAAATGACGGCGTTATCCTTGCCAGAAAAAGTGTGAACATCCCGTCCGTTCATGTGAAACTGCCGGCTTTGAGCGAAAAAGACAAAGGGTTTATCGCATTTGCCGCTGACAACAACCTGGATTTTATTGCCCATTCTTTTGTGCGGAACAAAGAAGATGTGATCTCGGTCCAGGAAATTCTGGACAAAAAAAAATCTTCCATCAAAATTATTGCCAAGATTGAGAACAGCCAGGGCGTAGAAAATATCAGTGAGATACTGGATCACACCTACGGGGTTATGATTGCCAGAGGAGACCTTGCCGTGGAGATCCCCACGGAAAAAATCCCTTTGATCCAGAAAAGAATTATCACCACCTGTATAGAGCGGCGCAAGCCTGTTATCGTGGCCACCCAGATGCTGCACTCCATGATAGATTCCCCCAGACCCACCCGGGCTGAGGTGTCGGATGTGGCCAATGCCTGCCTGGACCATGCCGATGCCCTGATGCTGTCCGGAGAAACCGCCAGCGGCAAATACCCGGAAGTGGCGGTGCGGACCATGGCCAAAATTGCCAGGGAGGTGGAAACCAACCTGAGCAGCTTTATCAACATTCCCTATTCATCTGAAAAAAAGATTACCGCCTACCTGGCCAAGGCAGCAGTGAAAGCGGCCCTTCGACTGAACACCAAAGCCATTGTTGCGGACTCTCTGACAGGGGCCACCATCCTGGCCCTGGCAGCCTACCGGGGGGACAACCCCATTTATGCCCAGGTTTATGACAAGCGGGTGATGCGGCAGCTGTCTCTGTCTTTCGGGGTATCAGCTGATTATATTCCCATGAATGCCGGATCCATGGAAACCCTGAAATTGTCCATCTGCCGGTTGCTGGATGAAAAAAAACTGGCAGATGATTCTTTGATCATTGTACTGGCCGGTAGTTTCGGACCCACCCACGGGGCATCTTTCATTGAAATTGCCACAGCCGCTACCATGAAGGAAAAATGTGTGATTGTTTGATCGGCCGGTGACCGGAACTGCGGGGCATGTCGTACTTACTGCAGACCAGGTCTTCTCAGGTTTTGTCAGGTCTTGGGTGGCCAGTCTTGCGGCTTGTGCTGCAAGACATGTATTGTGACATGTCTTGCATGTATCAGGGTTAACGCAAGTAACCATAGACCCGTGCCGGGAGGTACCCGGGGGTCTCACCCTCTGCCGCGTTTGCACAGGCGGTAGGGCATGCTGCGCTGAACGGCAAAAACTGCGGGCAGGTATGTCCTCATACAGTTTGCCGTTTTTAACGCTTCGCATGCCCAACCGCCTGTAGCACCCGCTGCAGAATGGGATTCGACCCCCGGGTACCCCCCGGCACTAGTGGTTCGTGAGAGCGGTGAACCGGCGTCTTATCCCGGAACCGGGTCATCTTTATACGGCGGGAGCCTCCGGTGGGGGGTGTCTTGCTGCCGGACTGTCGAAGCCCCCAAGGATTCCAGGCCGGAAGTAAAACACCCCCCACCGGAGGCGGCACTCTGCTGAAAAGGTCCTCAAAGCTTTTATATGCAATAGCCCTTGCCGCATGTCTTGCAGCATGTGCCGTGGGTCAAGATCCGGGTTAGGAGGAGGTGCCGGGTGTCTGAAACAGGTCTTCCGCCTGGTAGGAACTTCTGACAAACGGGCCGGCTGCCACTTTTGAAAATCCGATCTGCCGGGCTGTCTGTGCCAGCGCGTCAAACTCTTCGGGGGGATAGTATTTTTTCACTTCCAGGTGGGCTCTGGTGGGCTGCAGATACTGGCCCATGGTCAGCATGTCGCAGCCATGGTCAAACAGATCCTGCATGGTCTGTTCCAGCTGGGATACGGTTTCTCCCAGCCCCACCATGAGGCCGGATTTGGCCGGCATATCAGGATTCAGTTTTTTTACGTTGCTGATCAGATCCAGAGAGCGCTGGTAAACAGCCTCGGGCCGGACCCGGGAATACAGGGCTGCCACGGTTTCAATATTGTGGTTGATGACATCGGGCTGTGCATCCACCACGGTTTTCAAGGCTGTAATATCCCCCTTGAAATCAGGTATCAGCACTTCCACCCGGATGGATTGGCCCATATCTTTTCCCGGTTTTTTAAGGGCCTGGATCACGGCGGCAAAATGGGCGGCCCCGCCGTCAGGCAGATCATCTCTGGTGACAGAGGTCACCACCACGTAATGCAGTTTAAGTTCCCGGACTGCCCGTGCCACACTGGCTGGTTCCCGGGGGTCGACGGCCAGGGGAGGGCAGGCGGTTATATTGCAGAACCGGCAGTGCCGGGTGCACTGGTCTCCTAAGATCATAAAGGTGGCAGTGTCTTTGGAAAAGCATTCAAACATATTGGGGCAGTTGGCTTCCTGGCAGACCGTATGCAGCTTTGCCCCGGCCAGCAGCCGGGTGACTTTTGCATATTCTCCGCCTCTGGGCAGGCGTTTTTTCAGCCAGGCAGGTTTGCCGGCTCCGGCAGTATGGTTAGGCATGGGTTGTTTCCCTGATCAGTTGAAAATTAAACACACGGCAAAAATAGGTTGCAAACTTTTCTTTCACCGCATCCATGGAAACACGGATATCTTTTTTCTGCGATATCTGCATTTCCTGTTCCAAAGATGTCATGGCTACCCGGGAAAGACCGCAGGGATTGATCCAGGAAAACGGAGTCAGGTCCAAAGATACATTCAGGGCCAGTCCATGGATACTGATACCGTGTTTGATGGACAATCCCACAGACCCGATTTTTCTGGATCCTGTCCACATGCCCCGGTTTCGCGGATCCCGGGTGATGGCCACCCCGAAATCCTGTGCTGTTCTGCCCATGATCTCTTCGAGCCCATACACAAAATCCGCCACCCCGATGCGTGCACGCTCAAGGTCCACCACCGGATACAGCACTGCCTGGCCCGGTCCATGATAGGTGATATTGCCGCCCCTGTCTGTCTGCACCATATCAATGCCCTGTTGTTCCAGAAAATTATCCGGTTTCATCAGGTTTTCTTTTCCACCCCGTCTGCCAAAAGTGAACACCGGCGGGTGCTGGACAAAAAACAGATGATCTTGCAGTGAACGGTCCCGTATTTTTGCATTGCGCGCGTCAACCTGCAGGTCCAGGGCACGCCGGTATTCCAGGACCTGCAGGTCCTGGAATACACAGGTACGCAATCTGGATCTTATCCTCTCAGGCATGGCTTTCTGGCGGCACTGACTTCATCGAGCCGGGTCACCTTGGGCAGAACCGGTGCCCGGGTGAGTTTTTCAGGCGCTGATTCCGCTTCCTTTGCAATGGCTTTTACAGCATTGATGAACTGGTCAATGTCATCTTTGGATTCGGTTTCCGTAGGTTCCACCATAAAGGCGCCTTCCACCACCAGGGGAAAATACACGGTGGGCGGGTGAAATCCGTAATCCAGCAGCCGTTTGGCCATATCCATAGTGGTGATGTGATAAGATTTCTGCCGCGCGTCATTAAACACACATTCATGCATGCAGGGCCGGTCATAGGGCAGGTTCAAGGTGTCTTTGAGACTGTCCTTGATATAATTGGCATTGAGCACGGCCAGGCGGGAGGCATCCAGAAGTCCCCGAGGCCCCATGGACAGAATATAGGCATAGGCCTTGACCATGACACCAAAGTGGCCGTAAAAAGTGTGCATTCGGCCGATGGTGTCCGGGCAGTCGGAGACCAGTTTGAAAGTGTCCAGCTCCTTTTCCACTCGTGGAACGGGCAGAAACGGAATCAACGCCTCTGTCACGGCCACCGGTCCGGAGCCCGGCCCGCCCCCGCCATGGGGGGTGGAAAATGTCTTGTGCAGATTGAGATGCAGCACATCGATGCCCGCATCACCCGGTTTCACAACCCCCATGATGGCATTCATGTTGGCCCCGTCCCCGTAAACCAGGCCGCCTTTGGCATGGACAATGTCGCAGATCTCTTTGATATGTTCTTCAAAAAGCCCTAAAGTGTTGGGGTTGGTGATCATGATGCCGGCGGTGTCTTCATCCATGACCGCTGCCACAGCGTCCGGTTCCAGGATCCCTTTTGGTCCGGATTTCAGGTTGATGCTTTTGTACCCGCACAAAGTGGCGGAGGCAGGATTGGTGCCGTGGGCGGTATCCGGGATGATGATCTTGGAGCGCTGCCTGCCCTGTTTGGCATGATAGGCATGGATGATGAGCATGCCGGCCAGCTCTCCATGGGCCCCGGCTGCCGGCTGCAGGGTCACGCCGGCATATCCGGTGATTTCCGCCAGATATTGTTCCAGCTCATACATGAGCCGCAAAGTCCCCTGGGAAAATGCTTCGCCTGCCAGCGGGTGGGCCCCGGCAAATCCCTGACGGGCTGCCTGGACTTCATTGGTTTTGGGGTTGTATTTCATGGTGCAGGATCCCAATGGATACATACCGGAGTCCACACCAAAATTCCACTGGGACAATCGGGTATAGTGGCGGACCACATCCAGCTCAGACAACTGGGGCAGATCCGGGGCATCCCCGGTCAGGGCCGGATCAAGGGGTGCCCTGTCCACATCTGCTCTGGGCAGAGAAATGGCACACCGGCCGTCTCTGCTCTTGTCCCATACATTGGGTTCGTTGAAAATCAGTCCGCTGGTTCCTGGCTGTCTGGTCATTATGCCACCTCCTTTGCCAGTTGGTCCATCTGCTGTCTGGACACTTTTTCCGTGGCGCAGAACAGATAATGGTCTGTGAGTTGGGGATAAAACGGTGCCAGATCCAGTCCGGCAAACATGCAGTGCCGGTTGATCAACTCGGCCCGTTTCTGTTTGAAATTTTTCGGGGCTTTCATGACAAATTCATTGAAAAAAGGCTGATCAAAGGCCGGCTCAAATCCGGCAGAGGTCAGAATAGATTTCAGATACACGGCTTTGTCGTGGTTGAGCTGGGCGATTTCCCGGATCCCGATTTTACCGATGGTGGACAGATACATGGCTGCGGTCATGGCGTTGAGACCATTGTTGGAGCAGATGTTGGAGGAGGCTTTTTCCCTTCTGATATGCTGTTCCCTGGTGGACAGGGTCAGCACATACCCATCCTCCCCGTTGGTGTCTTTTGTCCGTCCCACCAGGCGGCCGGGCAGATCCCGCATCAGTTTTTTGGTGCCGGCCAGAAGACCCAGGCCCGGCCCGCCGAATGTTTTGGCGATCCCAAGGCTCTGGCCTTCTCCGGCCACAAGATCAGCCCCGAAAGATCCCGGGTTTTTCAAAAGACCCCAGGCCAGTGCTTCGGTAAAAGAAGTGATGAACAGAATTTTTTTGGAATCCGCCACCTTTTTACAGGCGGCCAGGTCTTCAATGTGCCCGAAAAAGTTGGGGGATTGCACAGCCAGCCCGGCAATGCCGTCCATGGCTTCCAATGCGCTGATATCTGTGCGCCCCTCTTTGGTATGGCCGATGGTAACCATCTTAAATCCGGCGGGTTTGAGATAGGTGTCGATGATCTGCCTGTGGCTGGGGTGCACCAGGTCGGATACAGCGATTTTATCGGCTTTTTTGTTTTTGCGCAGGGCAATGAGGGCGCATTCAGCCAGGGCAGTGCCGCAGTCATAATGGGAGGCAGTGGCAATGTCCATGCCCAGAAGGTCGGTCACCATGGTCTGGAACTCATAAATACCCTGCAGGGTTCCCTGGCTCACTTCCGGCTGATACGGGGTATAGGCGGTGGCAAATTCCGATCGTGAAACCAGATAGGGGATGATGGCAGGGATATAGTGGTCATAGCTGCCTGCACCGATGAAACAGGTATAGCCTTTGCAGGCGATATTTTCTGACGCCAGTTTTTCCATGTGGTCATTGAGTTCCCACTCGGTCAGAGGGTCGGGCAGGTTCAGACCGTTCTTTGTTTTCAGGGCATCCGGTATGGTATCAAACAGGTCATCCAAAGAGGTGCGGCCGGTGACAGCCAGCATCTCTTTAATATCTTCCTGTGTATGTGGCAGATAACGCATGGGTCTTATCCTTTCAACATTTCAAGGTAAGCTGCTTTGTCCATCAATTCATTTATTTCAGAATTGTCAGAGGATTTTACTTTAATGATCCAGCCGCCCTGATAACAGTCTTCATTCACCAGTTCAGGGGCGTCTTCCAGATTTTCATTGACTGCCACAATTTCGCCGGATATGGGCATATACAACTCAGATACCGCTTTAACCGATTCCACAGATCCAAATTCATCTTCTGCAGAAAACGTATCTCCGACTTCCGGCAGCTCCACAAATACGATTTCTCCCAGCTGGTCCTGGGCATAGTCGTTGATGCCGATGGTGACGGTATCTCCTTCAGCGTTTGCCCATTCATGGTCTTTGGTGTATTTTACATCTTCAGGTAGATTCAGGTCATCGATTTCTTTCATAACAGCCTCCTTTTGGTTTAAATAAAATGACTCAGTTTTTTTCTTGCGGTTCTGTCCGGCCGGATGTCATTTACAATGGTCACGTTAATGGATCGCTTGCCTTCTTTGAGAGTGAGTCGTGTGCCCGGTTCCAGCTGTTCTGAGACCATGACAAAGCCGCAGGCAATGCCTTTGATTTTTATATTTTCAGGCAGGTTCGGGGTGGCAATGCTGACAATTTTGTTTTCGTACCAGGTAATGCCCATGTCGGTGGCACAGGTGAGCACATGGCCGAACCGTTCCTGGTTTTTATCAAATACACCGGTGTTTTCACCGGCAGCCACTTTTCGCAGGCTGTCTCCTGCAAAAGGGAACACATACACATCGTTTTCTTCGGGAACCAGGGCATCTGCGCCCAGAAAGTCTTTGGTGAAACCGGTCTTGTCCGTTGTATAGGGCAGGGCAAAATCCCAGGGATGGTTCATGAATTTATAATGGCCGATATCCTGGTGGGAAAGGGGCAGGCAGGCCCCGGTACGCAGAGAATCTCTGGCACCCAGACCACAGGCGGTGATGCCGTAATCTTCTCCTGCTGCAAGGACATCCTTCCACAGGGCCACAATGGCCCGGGGCGCAAGGAAAATTTCAAACCCGAATTCTCCTGTATACCCGGATCTGGACAGCAGCACCGGGGTGCCGTCATTGAGCTTGACTTCACCAGCCCCTGGATGGCCGGGATCAAAATGGCCTTTAAAGGAAAAATAGGGCATGTGATCAAACACCGTATCCTGCGACTGGATCAGTGTGGACAGGATCCGGGCCGAATCGACCCCCTGGATATCCATTTTGGCAATTTTTCCGGACAGATCCGTTATGGCGGCATTTTTTTGTTTTTTGTGGGCCGCCAGGTGCCCGGCAATGGTCTCGCCCATGCCGGCATTCACGCAAATCATATAATTTGTGTCGGAAAATTTATACACAATGGCATCATCCAGGCAATGGCCTTTTTCATTTAAAAAAGCACCGTAAACACATCTGCCTTCCTTCAGGGGTGTCAGATCCCGGGTAAAGCAGTAATTGAGAAGGGAAAATGCATCATTCCCATCCACGGTGATACAGGCCATGTGACTGGTGTCAAACACGCCTGCAGATTTCAAGACAGCCAGATGTTCGTTTTTGACCCCGGTACCATACCACAGCGGCATGTCATATCCCCCGAAATCAGCCATGTTGGCACCGGCGTTCAGATGCCACTCGTGCAATGGTGTGGTTTGTAAACTGTTATTCATGGCAGCAACCTTTTAATTAATGGTGGTAAATATTTTTGTATCCTGCATTTTGTATCCTGATTTTTATATCCTAAAAAATATAGGGAACCTTCAAGTTATAGGATTTATACACAACAAATGTTTCCACCGACCGTACCCCCTCAATTTTGGAGATCTCTTCTGTGTAAAATTCCAGAAGACCGAATCCTTTTTTAAACAGTACCAGGATTATCAGGTCAAATCTTCCCGTGACCACGCTTGCGGAAATAACCCCTTTGAGCCGGCTTATTTCCGCCCCTTTTTCCACCAGGTTCATTTCAGACAGTTTGATGCCGATGATGACCACCCGGTGTCCGGGGAGGGTGGCAGGGTCCACAAGGCCGCAGATTTCCAGAACCCCTTCCTCCTGGAGCTTGTTGACCCTGGAGCGGACCGTATTTTCGGTAATCTGCAGTTTGTCTGCAATTTTTTTAAAAGATCTTTTTCCGTCTTTCAGTTCCCTGATGATATCAATATTGGTTTTGTCAATTTTCATTCTGCCTCTTTTTGCGCTGAAGAAATGATGAAAACATGAAATTTTTTTAATTATCTTGAAATTTAGACCAGTATAATGATAATGTCAATTAATTTTTAGAAAACTTCTGGAAATAGAAATTTTAATTAAAAAATCAATGAAATTCCTTTAAAACAGGGAAAAAGTTCGCAAAAAAATCCATTATTATAAAGGAGCATGAAATGGGTGAAAAAATCATTGTTGTGGGCGGAGGACCAGGTGGTTATGTGGCGGCATTGCGGGCTGCATCGCTGGGAGGGGAGGTCACGCTCATTGAAAAAGAAAATTTGGGAGGCACCTGCCTGAACTGGGGATGTATTCCTTCCAAAATCATGAAGAACACGGCAGACATTTTGCTCAAATGCCGCAAAGCAAAAGATTTCGGCATCCATGTGGAAGGCAGTGTGCTGCCTGATATGGCCGGGCTTATGGCCAGGAAACAAAAAATTCTGCAATCCCAGCGCACCGGTATTGCCGGGTTGCTTCAGGGCAGAAAAGTGGCTGTTGAAAAAGGATGCGGCCGCATCACCGGCATGGGAACAGCACAGGTCACCGCTGCAGAGGGCAGCACCACAGCTCTGAGCTGGGACAAACTCATCATTGCCACCGGCACCACACCCATGAATGTGCCGGATTTTGCCTTTGACGGCAAAAAAATTCTGTCCTCCAATGATATCCTGGTTCTGGACCATGTCCCTGAATCCATGACCATTGTGGGGGGCGGGGTGATCGGATGTGAATTTGCCTGTATTTTCGCCGCCTTGGGCACAAAGGTGACGGTGGTGGAGGCCATGTCCAGGCTGCTGCCCCTGCCGTCGGTGGACACATCCATATCCAGACTGCTGCTGCGGGAGATGAAAAAACAAAAAATCACGGTGTTCTGCGATACGGTTGTCACCGCCTGTGACACATCAGCCCAAGGGTGCCGCATTTCCCTGTCCAAAAGTCCGTTTACCGACAATCTCAAGGCAAAAGATCCCAAAACCGATACCCTGTCTTCTGACCTCATGGCGGTGTGCATCGGCAGAACCCCTGTGTCCTCTGACCTGGGCCTTGAAACTGTCGGCCTGCACACCCTGGGACCAGGATGGATTCCTGTCAATGACCGCATGGAAACTGAAGTGGAAAATGTCTATGCCATCGGAGATATCCTGGGACCGTCCCGGGTGATGCTGGCCCATGTGGCCTCCCATGAAGGTCTGGTGGCAGCAGGCAATGCCATGGGACAAGATGATATCATGTCTTACAATGCCGTGCCCGGTGCTATTTTCACCATGCCGGAAATAGGTACCGTGGGATTAAGCGAAGATGAGGCCCTGAAAAACAGTATGGACATTGCCAGTGCATCCGTCAATTTCCGGGTGCTGGGCAAGGCCCATGCCATTGATGAGATCGCCGGGGAAGCCAAAATGGTTGTGGAAAAAGATACCGGCCGGGTTTTAGGGGTCCATCTCATCGGTGCCCATGCCACCGACCTGATTGCCGAAGCCACCCTGGCAGTTGAAAAAGGGCTGACCGCACAGGATATGGCCCATACCATCCATGCCCATCCCACCATGGCGGAAATCATGGGGGAGGTGGCTTCCAAGACGGTGGGCATGCCGGTGCACGGGTAGCGACCGCGCTTTGTTTGTATATACAAAATAGTGATGTATCAGGCGCCCAGATAGGCTTTTTTCACATCCGGGTTATCAAGAAGTTCATTGGAAGGTCCTTCCAGCACCAGGGATCCGTTTTCAATAACATACCCCCGCTGGGCGAATTTCAGGGCCAGCCTGGCGTTCTGTTCCACCAGCAGAATGGTGGTGCCCAGTTTGTTGATCTCCCTGAGGGCATCAAACATGTCCAGCATGAGCAGCGGTGCCAGTCCCATGGAGGGTTCATCCAGAAGCATCATCTGGTGTCCGGACATATACCCTCTGCCAACGGCCAGCATCTGCTGCTCACCGCCGGACAGGGTGCCTGCCAGCTGGTGGCGGCGTTCTTCCAAGCGCGGAAACAGGTCAAACACCCATTTTCGGTCCGTTTCTATCTGATCTTTGTCTTTTCTGGCAAAACAGGCCAGTGTCAGGTTTTCCGTCACGGTGAGGTTTCCAAAAATACGGCGGCCTTCCGGCACATGGGAGATCCCCAGTTTTGACACCACCTTGTCTGCCGAATATTTTAAAATGTTCTGGCCGTTAAATTCCATAACAGATCCGGATTCACAGGGGATCATCCGGGAAATGGCCCGCAGGGTGGTGCTTTTGCCGGCACCGTTGGCACCGATGATGGTGAGGATTTCTCCGGCTGCCACGGAAAAACTGATGCCGTGAAGGGCTTTGATGTTGCCGTAGGATACGTTCAGGTTTTGGATGTTCAGCTGCATCAGGTCATATCCTCCTTGCCCAGATAGGCTTCTATCACCCGGGGGTTGTTCTGGATTTCTTCAGGCGGGCCTTCGGCGATCACTTCCCCGAACACCAGGGTCTGGATGGATTCACACAGTTCCATGACAAATTTCATGCGGTGTTCTATCAGAAAAATCGCCACATTGAAATCCTGGTGCACCTGGCGGATGATGCGGATCATTTTCACCAGTTCATCAGGGGTCATACCGGCGGTGGGCTCATCTAAAAACAGCACTTTGGGATTGGTGGCCATGGCCCGGGCCATTTCCACCCGGCGCTGGGCCCCGTAAGGCAGGCTTGTCACAAGATCGTCGGCATATTTTTCGATATCAAACAGTTCCATGAGGTGATCAGCATTTTCCCTGACCTGGTTTTCCTGTTCCCGGCAGGCACGAGAGTTGAAAAACGCACCGAACAGCCCATAGTCCAGCTGCGAATAATGGGCCATGCGGATATGGTCCACCACATTCATATGCCGCCATAACGCCAGGTTCTGGAATGTTCTGCCCAGGCCCATGGCGGCAATCTGATTGGTTTCCAGGCCTTTTATGTTTTTGTTTTCCAGCAGGATCTCCCCTTCAGTGGGGGTGTACACCCCTGTGATCAGGTTGAAAATAGTGGTTTTTCCGGCCCCGTTGGGACCGATGAGGCCGAAAATCTGTCTGGGTGCAAGGTTCAGGTTATAGTTATGAACAGCCCGCAGCCCGCCGAAAAAATGGGTCATGTTTTCAACATGCAGCAGTGCGGTCATGGGGACACTCCTTGTTGGCGTTTGTGTTTGGCTTCCAGCAGTTTTTTTGCATTGATCTCTGTAAAGGAGATCAGCCCATAGGGCCTGAATATCATGACAAAAATCAGAATCAAGGGAATGATGATCCATTTGAACAGTTCCAGGGGCCGCAAAGCCTCACCCAGCACATTGATACTCACCGCACCCACAATGGAGCCCACAATGGAATTGAGTCCGCCAAAGTATACCATGGCAAGAATTTCCGCCAGGCGGTTGATGCTGAACATGCCCGGATTGATATAGGTGAGCACATGGGCAAAAAGTCCCCCGGCAATCCCGGCCCAGAAGGCACCGAACATAAAGGCGGTCATTTTGGTTTTACGGGTTTTAACGGTCATGGATTCCGCTGCTGCTTCATCATCTCTCACCGTGTTCAATGCCTTGCCCAGAATTGAGGTGACAAAGTTATGGATGACCCAGATGCACAGCAGGGTCCAGAAGAAAATGACGGGCAGAGGGGCAAGATCCGGCTGGCCTCCCATACCCCTGGCCCCGCCGATGATGTTCAGGTTTTCAATAGCGGATTTGACAATAAACATGAATGCCAATGAAATAATGGCCAGGTAATCACCCCTGGTGCGAAAAGAGGGAATGGCCACGGCCAGAGAACCGATGGCGGCAGCTGCTCCCCCTGCCAGCAGCACCAGCGGAAAAAGAAAGGGACCCAGGCCCGGCGGCAGCAGGGCAGCGCCGAAAATTTTGTCGTTGGTGAACAGCATCAGGGTAAGAATGGAAGACACATATGCCCCCAGGGCCATGAATCCGGGGTGGGAACAGGAAAATTCTCCCTGGTATCCATTGATCACATTGACACTTACCGTGAGAATAATGGAGACAAGGGTGAGTTTGACCACCAGAACCCGGTAATCATTTATACCGGCCCATAAATGGAGGATGGCATAAAAACAGACCAGGTGAATGACAGCGGAAAGCCACAGCGGCAATTTTTCCAGCAGGGCTGCTCCGGGGTTGGTGAAAACACTGGAAATCTTTGCCACCAACAGTACCGGAATAACGTATACAATCAGGTCATAGGCAAGGGCACCCGGTATCATCACTGGTTCCTTGAGCATGATCAGTGCCCCGAACAGCACCGGTATCTTGGGCAGACCCAGATAATAGGAGATATAGTCATATCCCCAGTAATATTCAATCAGCACCGCTGTGAGGATGCCCAGAAACCACCCCAGCATGGGGACAGTCGAAAATATTTGTCGAAATTTTTTTGCAATTCCCATTTGATGTTCCTGTGTGTGTAGGGTCCAGAATTTAAAGCCGAAGTTTGGTGCTGTGTTCCATTCCGAAAAACCCCCTGGGCCTGAAGGTCAGGATGATCAGGATAATGGAATAGGCTATGAAATCCCGCAGGGTGGATGGAAAAACCGTGGCCACAAAGATCTCGATGAATCCCAGCAGATATCCGGCCAGGGCAGCTCCCTTGATGGAGCCGCGTCCTCCCAAAATGGCTGCCACAAATGCTTTCCAGCCCAGCAGCACCCCCATGTAGGGATCCAGGATGGGATAGGCCTGGCCGTAGAGAATGCCGGCCACCGATGCCAGGCCTGCGCCCACCGCAAAGGTCAAAGGCGCAATGATATTGATGGAAACCCCCATAAGGGGAACCGCCAGAAAATCGTATGACATGGCCCGCATGGCCATACCCCATTTGGTTTTCTGGATAAATGCGTGCAGGCCCAGCATGAGCAGCAGGGAAATGATGATGATCATGGCCTTGACATTGGTGATATAGATACCCCCGATATGGTAGTTGACCTTTTCCATCAACGGTGGAAAGCTCAATCGCTTGGCACCCAGCATGATCAGGATGGTGGTTTCAAAAATGATACCGATCATCAGACCGGTGATGGCGGCAGATGCCCGGGGGGCCTGGCGCAGAGGCCGGTATCCTGCCACTTCCACAAACACCCCGATCCAGGATGCCAGAAACATGGTCACCACCACTGTGGCCAGAAAAATCACCGGCGGTGGCACCAAACCGGTTAAAACCGCCAGAAACACGGTGGCAATGCCAAAGCCGATATAGGTTCCCACCATGAAGATGTCGCCGTGGGCAAAATTGAACAGCATCAATACCCCGTAGACCATGGAATATCCAATGGAAATAACGGCATAAAAGCTGCCCCGCTGCAAGGCATTGATGATGTTCTGCAGAATATAATAAAAGTATTCTATCAAGGGTTCCATTCACCGACTCCTGTTGGATTGGACAACTGCTGCAGGTCTGAAACAAGACCTGCAGCAGTGTAATACAGTTTAATGGACAAAGATTTCAAGAATCAGGGGCAGCTGGAGCTGTAAAATTCAAATTCTCCCTGGTTGTTTATTTTGACGATGACCGCACATTTAATGGGATCTCCTTCTTCGGTAAAGGTCATTTTACCGGTGATGCCGTCAAAGTTTTCGATCCGGGTCAAAGCATCTCTGACCGCTTCTCTGTCTTTTTCGATACGGCCGGTGAGTTTGCCGGCATCCTGGATGGCCTGTTGGGCCAACTGCAGGGAATCCCAGGTGAGGGCGGCCACATCATCAGGGGTATATCCATATGTTTTTTCATACCGGTCAATAAAGGCTTTGGTGTCCCCCTTGGCGCCGGCTGCTGCATAATGGGAGGAAAAGAACAGGCCATGGCAGGCTTCTCCGCACAGTTCAACCAACTCAGCTGAGCCCCAGGAATCAGATCCCACAATGGGGCCTTCCCAGCCCAGGTCTTTGGCCTGGCGGACGATCAGGGGTACTTCATTGTAATACTGGGGGGTGAACAGCACCTGGGCACCGGATTTCACAATCTTGGTAAGCTGGGAGGAAAAATCCGTATCCTTGGTGGTAAAACTTTCATAGGCCACAACACTGCCTTCCCCGTGTTTTGCTTCCCAGGCATCTTTGAATACTTCAGCCAGTCCCTTGGGATAGTCGGATGCCACATCATAGAGAACTGCCGCTTTTGTGAATCCGAATTCATCTGTGATGAAATTGGCCACAACCGGTCCCTGGAAAGGATCCAGAAAACAGCCCCGGAAGACATAGGGCCGGTCCAGGGTGGTGTCGGGATTGGTGGACCAGGGACTGATCATCACGGTTTTGTATTTGTTTGCCACCTCTCCTGCAGGCACCGCCTGTTTGGAGGACTGGGGTCCGATGATGGCCAGCACATCATCCTGGGAAATCATTTTGGTGTTTGCCTTTACAGCAGATTCCGCCTTGGATTCATTGTCTTCAATAACCAGTTCCACATCGTACTTTTTACCACCCACTTCCAGACCGCCGGCTTTTTCGATATCTTCCAGCCACATCTGGGCAGCGTACTTGGTTCCTTCCCCCACCTTGGGAATGTCACCTGTCAGGGGGGCGTTGATGCCGATTTTAATGATGGTTTTTCTGGCGGCAAAGGCCAGAGAAGAAAAAAACATGGCCACAGAAAAGGCCACAACCGTTAGAACAGCAATCTTTCGCATACTTCCTCCTTTACAAAAACGATTAAAAGATTTGGATTTTCCATGGCAAAAGAAAACCGATTGCAAAAATCCAAAATATCCGGACCAACATTTTGGTAAAACAGCATGAAATAGATTCACTGTTCCAAAAAAACAGCAGGGATGCAATGAATCTTTGGTAAAACACAAGTTATTTCTATATGTAAAAACCGGGCTGAAGTAAAGAAATAATATGCTTGTCCCGGTAAGAATTTTTTTTATTTGCTCGGGGGGTCGATTTCAAATTCAGTCATTTTATACAACAGGGTCTTATAACTGACCTTGAGGATTTTGGCAGCCCTGGACCGGTTCCATCCCACTTTGTCCAGCACAAAAGCGATCACTTCTTTTTCCACCCGGTCTGAGGCCTTTTTTTTGATTTTTTTCAAGGAGATGTCCTGAAACAGTTTATCAGAACTGGTGGACAGATCCACAAACTGGGATATCAGACTGGTCTGGTCATTGGCAAAATCCGGATGAACATTGTTGTTACCTCCGGGATCGAATTGTGACCGGGGTGGTGTCTGGGAAACTATGCCATGGTTTTCTTCTGATGGCATCTCATCAAATATTTTTTCCCAGGAGTTGAGGACCATCTGTTTTTTGATGCAGTTCTGCAGCTGTCGCACATTGCCGGGCCAGGGATAATTGCACAGTCTTGTCATGGTATCTGCATCAGGTTTGCTGCCCTGGTTGTTGGGATACTCAGATTTATAGAGTCTGTAATAATATTCAACCAAAGCCGGAATATCTTCTTTGCGTTCCCGCAAAGGGGGAATATCAATTTTAATAATATTGAGCCGGTAAAACAGGTCTTCTCTGAATTGTTTCTGTTTTATCCGCTGCTCCAGGTCATGGTTGGTGGCGGCAATAACCCATACATCTGTTTTAAAATCCTGGTCTGATCCCAGGGGTGAAAATTCACCGCTCTGGAGCACATGGAGCATTTTGGACTGCAAAGACAGGGGCATATCCCCGATCTCGTCTAGAAAAAGTACCCCCTTGTGGGCAGCCTGAAATTTGCCGGACCTTTTTTTGTGGGCACCGGTGAATGCCCCTTTTTCATATCCGTACAATTCACTTTCAAGAAGGGTTTCAGGCAGGGCTGCACAATTGATTTTTACAAAATTATGTGCGGTTCTGGGGGATTCTTCATACAGATTTTGTGCCACCACCTCTTTGCCCACCCCGGTTTCCCCTGTGATCAAAACATTCAGACAGGTATTGGCCACATGGTTGATCAGTTCCTTGATCTTGAGTAATGATTTGCTGACGCCAATAAACGGTGTTGTGGTCATGATACGATTTTACTCTTGTTTTTTTTGGTTGCCGTTGTCCAGGAGTCCGGTGATTTTTTCTTCAATTTTGAACAGGTCCACCGGTTTGAACAGCACCACATCTGCCCGGGCTTCAGAAGCCAGAGCGCCGGGCTGGTCGCCATAGCCTGTCATGGCTATGATTTTAAGATCGGGATATTCTTTTTTCACAATGGAAATCAGCCCGACCCCGCTGATGTTGGGCATGACAAGATCGGTGATCAAACAATCAAAATCATGGTTTTTTTCCCTGAGCAGTTTTAATGCGGCAAAACCGTCCACCGCTGTTTTGACTTCATACCCCATGGAATTGAAAAATTCATAAAAGGTGGACAAAATATCTTTATTGTCATCAACTATTAACAAACGGACGGGGTCAGCCATTTTCCTGTACCTTTTAGCAGAATTAAGATGCATTGTTGGTCTGTGTAAACAATTAGTCCATATAATAGATGGATTCAGACATGCAAGAAAAAAAATAAAAAACCATAAAATTGTTGGTGCCGGGCAACTTGCGCAAAACACCAATTAATACTATAAGGCGTGTGAATCAGTGTAATTGATTATCATGAAAATGTATGAATGAACCACATCCACAAGAAACACAACAAGGACACGGTAATGAAGAAAACCACCATACGCAGTACAGGCATGTTTGTTCCTCCCAATGTGGTGACCAACCATGATCTGGAAAAAATCATGGACACCTCTGATGAATGGATACGCCAGCGCACCGGTATCAGGCAGCGGTACTGGATAAATGAAGAATGCGGTGCTTCCGATTTAGGGGCTGAGGCTGCAAAAATGGCTCTGGCAGATGCCGGATGGCAGCCTGAAGATGTGGATTTTATAATTTTTGCCACCTTGAGCCCTGATATCATGTTTCCCGGATCCGGATGCCTGATGGCAGCCAAGCTGGGCCTTGACAGAACACCGGTTCTGGATATCCGCCAGCAGTGCACAGGATTTCTGTACGGCCTTGCCACGGCAGATGCCTATATCAAGTCCGGCCTTGCCGGCAGGGTGCTTCTGGTGGGGGGAGAAGTACATTCTTCCGGACTGGATAAATCCACCAGGGGCCGGGATGTGACGGTGATCTTCGGAGATGGTGCAGCAGCAGTCTGTCTTGAAGGTGTGCGCACCGATGAAAAAGTGGGGCTGCTGGCATCAGCTTTGCATGCGGACGGGAACCATGCCCAATCTCTGATGGCAGAACTGCCAGCCTCCAGACTGCCCCAGCGCCTGCCGCCGGGTGTACCAACTGATGATCCCCGGTATTATCCGGTAATGGACGGTCCTGCCATATTTAAAAAAGCGGTTCGCATGCTCCCCCGGGTAACAAATGAAGCGTTGAAAAAAGCAGATATCAGTCTGGATGAAATTGATCTTGTGGTGCCCCACCAGGCCAACAAACGCATCAACCAGGCATTCGGGCAGTTCATGAAACTGGATGAATCCAAAATTTTTCATAATATTGAAAAATACGGCAACACCACTGCTGCCAGCATTCCTCTGGCCCTGCATGAGGCCATGGCCCGGGAACGGGTGGGCAAACAAGGAGATACCGTATTGTTTGTGGCTTTAGGTGCCGGCCTGACCTGGGGGGCTTCTATTTTCCGGTTCTTTTAACCTGTTTTGCCGGCAAACAGGGATCTGATATAAAATGCGGCTGCAGGATCCATGTGTGTCAGGTCATGGTCAGGATTCTGGTTTTTGTCTGCCATTTCCTTTCGGATGCCCGCGGCCAGGACTTTTCCCAGTTCAACCCCGAACTGGTCAAAGGGATTGATGCCCAGAATAAACCCTTCAAAAACGGTTCTGGCCTCATAAAATGACAGCAGCATGCCTATGCTTTCCGGTGACAGGTCATCTATAACCAACAAAGAAGAAGGCCGGTTTCCGCTGAAAGCCCTGGCAGGTACTTCATGGTCCATACCTTCGGCCAAAGCCAGGGTCTGGGCAATGAGATTGGCCCATAACTCCTGGTGGTTATACACCCCTTTGGATGTGACCTGGCTTCCCTGACAGCCTGGACGAAGAACGCCGATGAATTCTACGGGAAAGGGTGGTCCCTGGTGGGCCAGCTGGAAAAAGGAATGCTGGGCATTGGTACCGGGTTCTCCAAAAACAATGCTGCCGGCCGGCCGGGGCAGGGGAGTTCCCTTGTTATCCACACCCTTGCCAAGACTTTCCATGTATAACTGCTGGACATGGGGCGCCAGTTTTGAAAGGGCACTGGAATAGGGGATGATGGCCTGGGCTGTGTATCCCAGGATCTGGATATTCCAGATGCTGATAAGGGCGGCCGTAAGGGGAATATTTTCAGCAGCCGGTGCATGCAGGGCATGGCTGTCCATGGTGCCGCAGCCTTGTAAAAACCGTTCAAACAGATCAAACCCGAAGGCCAGGCTTAAAGGCACCCCGCCCACTGCAGAGGAGACCGAATACCGGCCCCCGATAAAATCAAACATGTGAAAACATGCCAGTACCGGGTTGGATGGGTCATCACCAGGGCTTCCTTTGGCGGTGATGGTGACCAGATGGTCTTTTGGCAAAAGGCTGTGCCGTTCCAGAAAAGCCCTGGCCTGGGCCAGGTTGGCCATGGTTTCGGTGGTGGTATATGATTTGGAGACAATGATCCACAAACAGGTGTCTGGAT